>JAKOOD010000250.1 GCA_022701635.1 Burkholderiaceae bacterium
TGGCGGCGCCGGCCTTGTCGTCGTCCGTGGTGCGCGCACGCTTGATCGCCACGCCCAGCAGGAATTCGACGACCCGGCGTCCGCTCTTGCTCTGGGCCAGCGGCACCGCCTTCACTTCGCTCAGCTCGGGACGCTCCAGCCAGGGCGAATTGCCGGACAGGTTGCGCAGCAGTTCGGCCACCCGTTCCTGCGATTGCGCATAGCCGCTCAGCACCACCTTCTGGCCATCCTGCTTGAAACTCTTCAGGTAGACGCCGTCCGGCATCTGGCGCACCAGTTCGTCGAGCAGGTAGACCGGCTGGTTACGGTCGCCCTGCAAGTCCTCGACCGCCTGCTGGCGCGCCTTGAGCGCCTCGATCTCGGATTTCAGGCTGGCGATCTTGCTGATCTTCTTGTCGAGTTCCGCATTCGCTTCCTTCAGCACGGTGTTGCGTTCGTTCTGGGTGGCGATGCGGCTGGCGTTGTAGGCGCCGATCAGCAGTACCAGCGCGGCGCCGGCCAGCGCGCCGAGCGCCATCAGGGCGACGAAGGCTTGCTGTTTCTGCTTGCGTTTGGCTTCCCGGTGGGGAAGCAGGTTAATCCGGATCATCAGCCAAACCTCCGCAGGGCCAGTCCACAGGCGACCAGGTAGGCCGGCGCCTCGTTGCGCAGCTGCTGTTCGCGCACCGACGGGCCGAGCTGCATGCCCATGAACGGCGCCACCACGGCACTCGGAATGCGGGTGCGGCTGGCGATGATCTCGAGCAGGCCCGGCACCAGCGCGCAGCCGCCGGCCAGGTAGATCTGGTCGATGCGGGTGTACGGGGTCGAGGTGAAGAAGAACTGGATCGCGCGCGTGACTTCGAGGGCCGCGTTTTCCAGGAACGGGGCCAGCAGGTCGGCTGCGTAATTGTCGGGCAAATCGCCGGCCTTTTTGCGCGCTTCCGCTTCCTCGAACGACAGGCCGTAGGCGCGCACCACGTCCTGGGTCAGCTGGATGCCGCCGAAGGGCTGCTCGCGCTCGTAGACGGTGTCGCCGTTTTGCAGCACCGAGATGTGGGTGGATTGGGCGCCGATCTGGAACAGGGCCACGATCTGGTCCGGACCGGCCCCTGGCATGCCTTCGGTGGCGCGGTGCACGGCGGCGCGCGCCGCGTACGACTCGATGTCCATCACGGTGGCGCTCAAGCCGGCGGCTTCGGCGATCGCGACACGGTCCTCGACCTTTTCGCGGCGCGCCGCGGCCAGCATGACTTCCATGTCCTCGACCGAGTTGGCGGCCGGGCCGATCACGTCGAAGTCGAGGCTTACCTCGTCCAGCGCAAACGGGATATACTGGCTCGCCTCCGACTCGACCTGCACTTCGAGCTGGTCTTCCGGCAAGCCGGCGGGCAGGATGATTTTCTTGGTGATGACGGCGGCCGGCGGCATGCCGAGCGCGACGTGGCGGACCTTGGTGCCGCTTTTCTTCCACACGCGCAAGACCGCATCCGACACCGATTCGATGTTTTCGATGTTACCGTCGACGACGGCGCCACGCGGCAGCGGCTCGGAAGCGTAACGCTCCAGGCGCAGCACACCCTTGCCGGCGTCGGCCAACTCCACCAGGCGCACGCCGGACGTGCTGATGTCGAGCCCGACCAATGGCGGGCTGGACTGTCCGAACAAGGAACCTAGACTGATCACGAACGTACTCCCTTTTGCTGCTGCTATGCGTTCTAACGTAGAACGGCTGTGGAAAACCCCGGCTGCCGAGGTTTGCTTTTGAACGCCCGCGAAGGGGAAATCGTTGAATAACCTGATGGTTGGAGCGGGGGTAGTCAGGCACTGCCTCAAATCGTAGCAATACTAGTGACTGGCGACAAGAAATTTCTACATGGGAACATAGTGCAACGAAGCATGAAAACGACACTTGGTTTTCAAGCTTGATGGATCGATATTGCAAGCCTTTTCACACCTGTTGTGCTCTTGTCCAGTCGTGTTTGCAGACCGGCACTGACTTATAATGAATCTGATCCATATAGCGAACCCTACCTCCGCATGAAAGCTTCTCCAACCGGAGCGTCCGCTCCGCCGCCGCACGATCGGCACCCGTCCAAGCGGCACTCGCCCAAGCGCATCCTGTTCACCCTGCTGGCCGGACTGGCCGGCCTCGCCGTGTGCGGCGTGCTGGTGGTGGTGTTTGCGCTGGCCATGGCCTATCCGAACCTGCCCGCGCTCGACACCCTGACCGACTACCGTCCGAAGATGCCGCTGCGCATTTTTACCGCCGATAACGTCCTGATCGGCGAATTCGGCGAGGAACGCCGTACCCTGGTCCACTTCAAGGACATCCCGGACGTCATGAAGAAGGCCGTGCTGGCGATCGAAGACACCGGCTTCTACGAGCACGGCGGCGTCGACTACCTGGGCATTGTGCGCGCGGCCGTGCACAACGCCACCGGCGGCGCGCGCCAGGGCGCCTCCACCATCACCCAGCAGGTGGCGCGCAATTTCTTCCTGTCGAGCGAACAGACCCTCAAGCGCAAGGCCTACGAAGCGCTGCTGGCCTGGAAGATCGAGAAGAACCTGACCAAGGACCAGATCCTCGAGGTCTACATGAACCAGATCTACCTGGGCCAGCGCGCCTTCGGTTTCTCGTCGGCGGCCCAGATTTATTTTGGCAAGGACCTGAAGGACATCACGGTGGCGGAAGCGGCGATGCTGGCCGGCCTGCCGAAAGCGCCCTCGGCCTACAACCCGGTGGTCAATCCGAAGCGCGCGCGCATGCGCCAGCAGTACATCCTGCAGCGCATGCACGA
>JAKOOD010000268.1 GCA_022701635.1 Burkholderiaceae bacterium
CACTGGCCTGGGCCGGCGCCGCGCGCAGCCTGGACTTCCAGCACGTCGGCCTGGAAGACGGCTTGCCGCAGGAATCGGTGCTGACCATCGTGCAGGACCGTACCGGCTTCATGTGGTTCGGTACCCAGGCCGGGCTGGCGCGCTTCGACGGCTACCGCCAGCGCGTGTTCCTCAGCGACCCGGCTGATCCGGCCAGCCTGCCCGACAATTATGTGCATGCTTCCTACGAAGACGGTGCCGGGCGGCTATGGTTCGGTACGCGCGGCGGCCTGGTGCGCTTCGACGCGGCACGCCAGCGCTTCGTGCGTCATCACCTGTCCGGCGCCGACGCCCGCGGCGGGCGCAACAGTGCGGTCACCGCCATCATCGGCGACGGCAAGGGCGGCCTGTGGGTGGCCACCGTCGACGGCCTGGCCCATCTCGACGGCAGCGGCGGCGTCCGGTTCTACCGCCACGATGCGCGCGACGGCGGCAGCCTGCGCGACGATCGCGTGGCCGCGCTGGCGCTGGACGGGCGTGGCGGGCTGTGGGTCGGCACCGGCATCGGTCTCGATTACCTGGCCGCCGGCGCCGGCAGCTTCGCACATTACGACATCCAGGCACCGCGCCACGGCGGCGCCCAACCCGCCGACCCGCGCTACAACAGCATCATGGCGCTGTCGATGGGCGCGGACGACACGCTCTGGATCGGCACCGCGGCCGGCCTCGAAGCATGGCGCCTGGGCGGCGGCAAGGGTACGGCGGCGATCGTGCGCCACCGCTTCAGTGCCGACGAAGGCATCGGCGACCTGCGCATCAACCTGATCTACCCGGACAGTCGCGGCAACCTGTGGGTCGGCACCGAACTGGAAGGCCTGAAATGGCGCGATCCATCGAACGGACGCTTCGTCGGCTACGCCAATCACCCGCTCGACCGCCATACGCTGTCGGACAACCAGGTACGCGCGGTCCGGGTCGACCGCACCGGCACCTTGTGGGTCGGGACCCTGGCCGGCGGCGCCAACCGCGCAGACATGGCCAGCGGCGGCTTCAGGCGCTTCGACTTCACACCCGGCGAGCTGCCCGAACCGGGCAGTCGCAAGATCCGCGCGATCGCAACCGATCCCGACGGCCGCCTGTGGATGGGCACCAGCGGCGCGGGCCTGATGCACGTGGAGCCGTCCAGCGGCCGGGTCGAACAGCTGCGCCACGATGCCGTGCGCCCCGGCAGCCTGCCCGACGATATGGTGGCGGTGCTGCTGCTCGCGCACGGCAGGCTGTGGGTCGGTGGGCCGAACGGCCTGGCCTGGCGCGCGGCCGGCGCCGCCGCCGACGGCTTCACCCGGGTGGCACTGGGCAGCGAGGCCGGGGCCAGCCACGTCCAGGCCCTGATGCAGGACAGCGCGGGCGCGCTCTGGGCCATGACCCGCGGCGGCCTGTTCATGCTCGATCGCGACGGCCGGGTGCGCCGGACCTGGCGCCATGATCCGCACGACCCCGGCAGCCTCGGCGAAAACTACGGCTATGCGCTGCTCGAAGACCGCAGCGGCGCGATCTGGGTCGGCACCGAGAACGGCCTCGATCGCCTCGACCGCGCCAGCGGCACCTTCACCCATTTCCGCAGCGATCCGCGCCACCCGGCCAGCCTGCGCCACAACCGCATCTACACCCTGTTCGAGAGCCGGCGCGGCGAAGTCTGGGTCGGCACCGCGGGCGGCCTGCACCGCATCGAACACCGCCCCGGCGGCGCGGTGCGTTTTCGCCTGTTTCCGGTGGCCGGCACGCGCGAGCAGGTGCCGATCGGCGCGGTGCTGGAAGATACGCGCGGCCTGCTGTGGGTCAGCAGCACCGCGGGCCTGAGCCGGCTGGACCCGGCCAGCGGCCGCTTCAAGACCTACGCCGCGCGCGACGGCCTGATCGAAGGCTCGTACTTTGTCGGCGCGGCCGCACGCGGCCCCGATGGCATGCTGCACTTCGGCGGCGTGAACGGCATGACCTCGTTCCAGCCCGAGGCGATCCGCGACAATCCCTACCCGCCGGCGGTGGCGATCACCGATTTCCAGGTGGCCAACCAGTCGCGCCCCGTGCAGGCGGCGATGGCGCTCGACTACGGCGACCCCGTATTCACGCTGGAATTCGCGGCGCTGCACTATGCCGACCCGGCGGCCAACCGCTATGCCTACCGCCTGCGTGGCTTCGACCGCGGCTGGACCGAGAGCGGCGCCGCCAAGCGCTTTGCCACCTACACCAACCTCGACCCGGGCAATTACGTGTTCGAGGTCCGTGCCGCCAACAAGGATGGCGTGTGGAGCACGCAGCCGACCAGCGTCGCCATCACGATCGCGACGCCGTTCTGGATGAGCTGGTGGTTCCGCCTGGGAGGCGCGCTGCTGGTGGTGGGCAGCGCGTTCGCGCTGTACCGCCTGCGCATCCGCGTGCTGGTGCTGCGGACCGCGCGCCTGGAGCACCAGGTCGGCCTGCGCACCGCCGAACTAGTGTTGCAGAAGGAAAGCGCCGAGAGGCGCAAGCAGGAAGCCGAGATGCAGAAGGAAGCGGCCGAGGAGGCCTACCGCCAATTGAAGGCAACCCAGGCCCAGCTGGCCGCCAGCGAAAAGCTGGCCTCGCTCGGTTCGCTGGTCGCCGGCGTGGCGCACGAATTGAACACGCCGATCGGCAACAGCCTGCTGATGGCCAGCACGCTGCAGGACAAGACCGAGTCGCTGGCCGCGCGCTTCGGCCGCAACGACTTGAAGCGCTCGGACCTCGAGGGCTGGATCGGCGCCGCGCGCGAAGCGAGCGCCCTGATCGTGCGCAGCCTGCATGCGGCGGCCGACCTGGTGAACAGCTTCAGGCAGGTCTCGGTCGACCAGGCCAGCACCCAGCGCCGCCGCTTCGACCTGGCCCGGGCCTGCCAGGAGGTCCTGGCGACGATAATGAACCAGGTGCGGCGCGCCGGCCATACGCTGGAGGTACAGGTCGAACCCGGGATCGGCATGGACAGCTATCCGGGGCCGCTGGGGCAGGTACTGATCAACTTCGTCAACAACGCATTGCTGCACGCCTTCGACGGCGGCGGCGGGCGGATGAACCTGAGCGCGCAGCGCATCGACGGCGAGCGCGTGCGCATCGTGTTCCGCGACGACGGCCGCGGCATCCCGGCCGAGCACCTGGCCCGCATCTTCGATCCCTTCTTCACCACGCGCATGGGGCAGGGCGGGACCGGGCTGGGGCTGAATATTGCCTACAACATCGTGACCACCCTGTTGGGCGGGACGATCCGGGTTGACAGCGTGGTGGGGGAAGGGACCGTGTTCACGCTCGAGTTGCCATTGCGGGCTGGGGAGGTGGTGCTGGACGCCACGTGATTTGACGGCGCGACTTTGTGAGTGGTTAGAGCGCCTAATACCCTTCTGATTGATGTAATTGCAACATTTTCGTACGCTGGGCCGATGTCCGCTATCGGCCTTGGATTCAACTGGTCAATGCAACACACTAAACTCTGCATGAGCAGAAGGAGTGTTGCGGATGAAGCAGAGACCTAGGATCTACTATACAGAAACGCAGAAGGCGCTCATGTGGGAGCGTTGGAAGAAGGGCGAATCGCTTCATCAAATTGCCGCGCTGTTCGATCGAAATCACTCATCGATACAGCGAATTCTTGCCGAGTCTGGAGGCATTCGCCC
>JAKOOD010000275.1 GCA_022701635.1 Burkholderiaceae bacterium
ACCAGCGGCGACGCGAAGCCGCGCGTCAGGGTCTGCAAGCCGAGGGCGACGCCGACCAGCACCGCGTTGCGCGGCGTGGCGTCTTCGATATAGCGGACCGAGCGGAACAGGAACCAGGCGACCAGCGAACCCTGCAGGGTCACGGCCAGCGTTTCGTGGCTGTGCAGCAGCAGGCCGAGGCAGCCGATATAGATCAGGACCGCGGTATCGGCCAGGGTGCGGCCGTAGTCGTCCGGCTCGGGCTGGCCGCCGAAGGCCAGGCGCAGCGGCTGGGCTTCGGCGCGCCGGCCCAGGTGGAAGGCGGCATGCCACAGCGAGACCGTGCCCAGCACGAACACGCCGGTGGTCGAGAGGCGCGCGCCCATCACGTCGCCGACCAGCCAGCCGAACAGCTTGATGCAGAGCGCCCCCAGCCAGAACGCCAGCGGCCCTTCCTCGGGTGCCGGCAGGCCGGCGATGTTGGGCAGCAGCCAGTCCTGGATGCCGCCATGGCCCATGGTCCACATGATGCCGAAGCTGCCGGCATCGTCCTTCCACGGATCGCGCCCGATCAGGCCCGGCAGGATGTACAACAGACCAAGTGCATACAGGGCCCATCGTGGCAGCGCAAGGGTGGCGGCGGCGGGGAGGCGGACTGGTTTCATCGATAAGCTGCGCACGCTGCGTGGTGCGTTGAATTATTGTTGTGGCGTAGTATAGGGCACCTCGAAAAACCGGTGCGGGCGGCAGCAAGATTTGTCGAGGGCAAAAAAAAAGGAAGCCGGCTGGCTTCCTTTTGGAAAGCCCGCAGGCTTCCCGGTAGTCGAGCCTCGGCGACTTAGCCGTTGGCGACCGAAGTCTTGGAGCCGACCGAACCGAACTTCTGGCGGAACTTCTCGACGCGGCCAGCGGTGTCGACGATCTTGTGCTTACCGGTGAAGAACGGGTGCGATTCAGCCGACACCTCGATCTTGACCAGCGGGTATTGCTTGCCTTCGAAATCGATGGTTTCGCGGGTGTTGATGGTCGAGCGGGTGATGAATTTGAAATCGCACGACAGGTCGTGGAAGACGACTTCGCGGTAATCCGGATGGGTATTGGTTTTCATGGTTTTGCCTTGGTTGAGTTGGTAGCCAAAAGGCACTTCGTCGGTCTTGCTGCTTCTCGACCCGATTGCCGATCACTTGCCAGGGTTGGGTGCTGAACCGGCGATTATAAGCCAGCAGCGTCCTGGAGGCAACCATCGCAGGCCAAGTCAGGCATGTGGCAGGCGCGACAGCACGGTCAGGATCATGCCGCTGAAGCCGATGACCATCGTGATGGCGGTGGCCGCCATCCATTTGCTGAGGTGAGCCGCTTCGCCGTGGATGTCGGCTTTCAGTTCGGCTTTCAGGTCCGACAGATCGGCTTTGTTGGGCAGCATGGTGAGTGTCGTGTCGAAACGGGTTTCGAGGACCGTCAGGCGCCGGTCGAGCAACCGTTGGCGCGCTGGGCGGTGACGTCATGCAATTCGTCGGACATCATGGGGCTCTCCAGGAAGGTAATACCCCGAATTTTCCGGGCTGGACCGCCCCAAGCCTTGACATGTATATATCGTAGCGCAAAAAGCAGAAAAGGCGAGTCGCCTCGCCTTTTCCATGCGGGCGTGAGCCCGTCGATCCGGTGGGCCGGATCAGCCGCCGCGACGCATCAGGTCGAAGAACTCGATGTTGTTCTTGGTCGCGCGCATCTTGTCGAGGATGAACTCCATCGCTTCGATCTCGTCCATCGAGTACAGCAGCTTGCGCAGGATCCAGATCTTCTGCAGCTGGTCCGGCTTGATCAGCAGTTCCTCGCGGCGGGTGCCCGATTTGTTCAGGTTGATCGCCGGGTAGACGCGCTTCTCGGCCAGGCGGCGCTCCAGGTGCACCTCCATGTTGCCGGTACCCTTGAATTCTTCGTAGATCACGTCGTCCATGCGCGAACCGGTCTCGATCAGCGCGGTCGCGACGATGGTCAGCGAGCCGCCTTCCTCGACGTTACGGGCGGCGCCGAAGAAACGCTTCGGACGCTGCAGCGCATTGGCGTCGACACCACCGGTCAGGACCTTGCCCGAGGCCGGGATCACGGTGTTGTAGGCGCGTGCCAGGCGGGTGATCGAGTCCAGCAGGATCACGACGTCCTTCTTCATTTCGACCAGGCGCTTGGCTTTTTCCAGCACCATCTCGGCGACCTGCACGTGGCGGGTGGCCGGCTCGTCGAAGGTCGAGGCGACCACTTCGCCACGCACCGAACGCTGCATCTCGGTCACTTCTTCCGGACGCTCGTCGATCAGCAGGACGATCAGGGTGCAGTCGCGGTGGTTGGCGGTGATCGCGTGGGCGATGTGCTGCAGCATGACCGACTTGCCGGATTTCGGCGACGCCACCAGCAGGCCGCGCTGGCCCTTGCCGATCGGCGAGATCAGGTCGACGATGCGGCCGGTGATGTTTTCGGCGCCGTTCATGTCGCGTTCCAGGCGCAGCGGCTCGTTCGGATGCAGCGGCGTCAGGTTTTCGAACAGGATGCGGTGCTTCGAGGCTTCCGGCGATTCGCCGTTCACCTTGTCCACCTTGACCAGTGCGAAGTAGCGCTCGCCATCCTTGGGCGTGCGCACTTCGCCTTCGATCGAGTCACCCGTATGCAGGTTGAAGCGCCGGATCTGCGACGGCGAGATGTAGATGTCGTCGGTCGATGCCATGTAGCTCGCATCGGGCGAGCGCAGGAAACCGAAACCGTCCGGCAATACCTCGAGCGCGCCGTCGCCGAAAATCTGCTCGCCTTGTTTCGCGCGTTTCTTGAGGATCGCGAACATCAGTTCTTGTTTGCGCAGGCGGGCCGCGTTGTCGATGTCCAGGCTGATCGCCATCTCCAGAAGGGCGGAGACGTGCATTGCCTTCAGTTCAGATAAGTGCATGTGTCGGGTGTCCCGTGACGGGAAAGTAAAGGTAGGGGAGGGAACTGCGTGGGTTAATAATTAGGGGGCATCGGAGTCGATCGCCTTCCCGTGCTGAAGAAAGGGCGGCCGCGCGGGCGCGCTGCCGCCGTCTATGGTATCAGATGTTGCTGTCGATGAAGGCCGTCAGCTGGCCCTTGGCCAGGGCGCCGACCTTCTGTGCGGCCGCGACGCCGTTCTTGAACAGGATCAGGGTCGGGATGCCGCGGATGCCGAACTTGGCCGGCACGGCCTGGTTGGCGTCGACGTCCATCTTCGCGATCAGCAGCTTGCCGTCATATTCTTTTGCGACTTCTTCGAGGATCGGGGCGATCATCTTGCAAGGACCGCACCACTCGGCCCAGAAGTCGACCAGGACCGGGCGCTCGGACTTGAGCACGTCGGTTTCGAAAGATGCATCGCTGATGTGTTTGATGTTTTCGCTCATGTTTTCCTCAATGAGAGGTAGGTCACTCAGTTATAGGTTCGCGCCTGGATGGGTCATTGCCGCTGTCGATTGTCGACAAGCGTCAGCCGGTTCCCGTACTTGTCAGACTTGGTTCGGCAACACAATGGTGGAGGCAGTGTGCGCACTTTTCAAACAGTGGAAGATCTGCAAGAGGACGTCAGGCGGGGATTGGCTGAAATAATAACCTATTTTCCTGAAACGTGTTCGTGAGCTTTGTACAAAAACCTAACACGCCGCCGGACCCCGGTATCGCAACGGAAGATGAGGCATTATCGCGTACCGGCAAGCCCTGTGTGCGATCTGCCGGCAGCTTTTTTTGCAGGCGTGGCGTGCTTGATACTGTTTCACCCGACACTGCCGGTGAACTTGTACAAATCGCCTGGATGCCACATTGTCACCACCGACGCCACCAGCCCGTTCGAGCTGGTCTGGCGCTTCAGCACCAGGCAGGCGCTGCCGGGGGAGATGGCCAGCATCTCGGCCACCTCGCGCGGCGCCGGCAGCGCTTCGATGCTGTAGGTGGCGCCCTGCAGCGGCGCCGCCAGCATCAGGTGCTCGTTGGGTGTAATGCGCGTATAGTCCTGCTCCAGGTAGGCGGGGGCGCAGGCCGGGTTGACCCAGCGGTCCTCGACCTGGATCGGGCGGCCGTTTTCCTCGTGCACGATCAGCGAGTGGAACAGCGGCGCACCGGCCGCCACGCCGAAGCGCGCCGCCAGCGCCTCGCTCGCCGCGCCGCTTTCCAGCAGGCGCGGACGGCTGGCATGCACGTGGCCGCGCGCGCGCACTTCATCGGCGATGTTGCGGATCTCGACCAGCGTGGCCTGGTATTTTTGCGGTGCGACATAGGTGCCCGAGCCCTGGCGCCGGGTCAGCACCTGCTCGGCGGTGAGCTCGCGCACGGCGCGGTTGACGGTCATGCGCGACACGCCGAACTGGCGCACCAGGGCCTGCTCGGACGGCACCAGGTCGCCTTCCTTCCAGCGGCCCGAGGCAATTTCCCCGAGCAGGTAATCCTTGATGCGCTGGAAAATGGGAATGCCCGGTGGCGTGCTCAGTAGCTTAGTATCTTGCACGGTCTGTCCGTCCACACTGGTTTCTCCGGGAGCCGGGCCGGTACCCGGTCTACGTTCTGGTTAGGGGCGCATTCTAGCATTGCGGATTTGAAAGCAAGAGCCGGGGTGCGGGGCGCGGCGCGGCTGCGTACCATGCGTGCATTCGTATTCATATCGTTATCGGGGGCGCAGACATGAACACACAGCAGGAGACGATTGCGGGCGACGACGCGCGCTGGGCCGCGGTCTGCGCCCGTTCGCAGGCGGCCGATGGCCAGTTCTATTACTCGGTGCGCAGCACCGGCGTGTACTGCCGGCCCTCGTGCCCGTCGCGCACGCCGCGCCGCGCCAATGTCGCCTTCCACGCCAGCAGCCTGGAGGCCGAAGCGGCCGGCTTCCGGCCCTGCCTGCGCTGCCGCCCGCTCGATCCGCCGCTGGCCGAGCGCCAGGCCGCCCTCGTGGCCCGCGCCTGCCGCCTGATCGAGGCCGCCATCGACGAACCCGACCTCGACACCCTGGCCCGGGCCTGCGGCATGAGCCGCTTTTATTTCCACCGCGTGTTCAAGGCCCATACCGGCATCACGCCCAAGGCCTATGCCGCGGCGCGCCGGACCGAGCGCCTGCAACGCGAACTGGCGCAGGCCCCGACCGTCACCGCGGCCGCCTACGACGCCGGCTTCCAGTCGAGCGGCCGCTTCTACGCCGCCTCGAACGGCGTGCTGGGCATGACCCCGCGCCGCTACCGCGCCGGCGGCAGCGGCGAAGCGATCCGGTTCGCGGTGGCCGCCTGCTCGCTGGGCGCGCTGCTGGTCGCGGCCACCGGCAAGGGCATCTGCGCGATCCTGCTGGGCGACGATCCCGAAGCGCTGCTGCACGATCTGCAGGAACGGTTTCCGAACGCCGACCTGGTCGGCGCCGAACCCGGCTTCGAGCGCACCGTGGCGCAGGTGGTCGCGTTCGTGGAAGCCCCGCGCATCGGCCTCGACCTGCCGCTGGACGTGCGCGGCACCGCCTTCCAGCAGCGCGTCTGGCAGGCGCTGCGCCAGATCCCGTCCGGCCAGACCGTCAGCTACGCCGAACTGGCCGAACGCCTCGGCATGCCGAAAGCCGCCCGCGCCGTCGCCGGCGCCTGCGCCGCCAACCCGGTCGCCATCGCCATCCCCTGCCACCGCGTGGTGCGCAACGATGGCGCCCTCTCCGGCTACCGCTGGGGCATCGAACGCAAGCGGGCGCTGCTGGACCTGGAGCGGACGCATTCGGAGCATTCGGGGTCAGAGCAGAATACCGAGTGAGTTCGGGGTCAGAGCACTTTTCCAGCCAACTGCTTGTCTGCCACTAATAGCCGTTTTCGGTAAGGTCTCGCAGGAATCAGCCCTAGCGATCTGGATGTGTCAGCCACAAATGCTTCCGGCCCGAGTGGGGCGTTGCGGTTGCTGGCATACCGAATTTGTTCGAGTAACTGGTCGGACATCACTTCCTGGAACAGATCGAGGTAGGCCGACCTTCGTTCAGCGGCGTGCAGTCCCAGACCCGCATACACGACATGGGGTGTGATCACAGGATTTTCCTCGCCCAGTGCATTGGCACGAAAACTGGACCAGGGGTAGGCGCCAGGTTCACTCACCATGTTGGCGCGGACCGGATTGAGCTCGATATAGCGGTGACATATCAGCAGGTAGCGTTCCTGTTCGACCAGGCAGGAACGAAACCGGCCTTCCCACAGCGTGCCGCTCCTTCGGTAGCGTCGATTGAAATACTGAACATAGTGTTGCCCGAGTCGGCGCATCAGCATGCTTGGCCCGTTCCTGCTGCCGGATGACAGCAAGAGATGTACATGGTTCGTCATCAAGACGTAAGCATGTATCTGGCAATTGCTCGTGGCTGCGTATTGCCGAAGTAACGACAGATAAACCAGGTAATCGGTCTCGCTGGCAAAACACGGATTCCGATTGTTCCCGCGCTGAATGATGTGGAGAGGTACGGCGGGGAGTACCAGACGTGGTCGTCGTGCCATGGTTTCATAGAATAGAACATGAAGGCATGACCATATCGAAGCTGTCTCCAAGCGAATGGATGCAACGCAATGTCGCGTAGCCCCTGCCATGAAATGTGCTCTGACCCCGAAGTTCGCTACACTGAATGCTTGCCTTTTATTCATTCGGAGATTACCGATGCGCTTCGCTCCCCTGCAGTGTTCCCTGTTCGTCCTGGCCGCATGCGGCGCCTTGTCCGCGGCCCACGCCGACACCGTGATCGACAACGCCAACGGCTACACGCTGAACGCGAAAGGGGACATCGTCCAGTTCGCATCGATGGCCTTCGACGACAATGGCCGCATCACCGCGGTCGGGACGGCCAAGGACGTGGCGGCCAAGGCGCCGAAGGCAAAGCACGTCGACCTCAAAGGACGCACCGTGCTGCCGGGCCTGATCGATGCGCACGGCCACGTGTTCG
>JAKOOD010000324.1 GCA_022701635.1 Burkholderiaceae bacterium
GGCGCGGCCGGCGTCGGATCGTCAGGACTGGTTCTTATTGTTTTGGAATGATGTGTTCCGTTTGATAAAATCGACAGTCCGTCGCGAAGTATAGCATTGATAAAATCCGGACTGGCCGCAGATGCCGACAGTTTATTTTTCTACAAAACCCTTGACAGTATTTTGCTTTATGTCGATCGAGAGGAAGCCACCGATGCACCCATTCAAACCATCCGGCGCCCGGGTGTTGACCCGTTTCGCCGTCGCCGCCGCTGTCGGCGCCACTACGCTGTTGCTGTCGGCCGCCGCCTTTGCCGCCGATCCGCAGGTAGCGCTGAAGACCAGCATGGGCGAGATCGTGCTGGAGCTGGACCAGGAAAAAGCGCCGATCACGGTCGATAATTTCCTGAAATACGCAAAGTCCGGCTTCTACAAGGGCACCATCTTCCACCGCGTGATCGACGGCTTCATGATCCAGGGCGGCGGCATGGACGCCAAATTCGTCAACCGCAAGCCGCGTCCACCGATCAAGAACGAATCCAACAACGGCTTGTCCAACGCCGCTTACACGGTCGCGATGGCGCGCGAAGACAATCCCGACTCGGCCACCTCGCAATTCTTCATCAACGTGGTCGACAATTTCGGCCTGGACGCCATCAACCGCGTGGACAGCGGCTATACCGTGTTCGGCAAGGTCGTGAAGGGCAAGGAAGTGGTCGACAAGATCAAGGGCGTGCTGGTCGACGACACCCACGGCTACCAGAACGTGCCGGTTACGCCGGTCGTGATCGAGTCCGTGACGCTCCTCAAGAGCGACAAGGTTGTAAAATAGCGAACCACTAACCAGGAACCCTGTAAAACCGTAGCGAGCGGCGGCAGTTTTGGCAGAGAAGCAGCTGTACGCAAGTACAGCGCGCATCGCAGGCCGACCATGCAACGCGCAGTAGGTTTGACAAGGTTCCACAGAACAGGATACCTACATGACTACCGTACTCATGACCACCAACAAGGGCAACATCAAGGTCGAGCTGGACGACGCCAAGGCACCGAAGACCGTTGAAAACTTCCTGTACTACGTGAACAAGGGTCAGTTCAGCAACACCATCTTCCACCGCGTCATCAAGGACTTCATGATCCAGGGCGGCGGCTTCGAAGTCGGCATGAAGCAGAAGGACACCGACCAGACCGTGGAAAACGAAGGCAAGAACGGCCTCAAGAACGACAAGTACACCCTCGCAATGGCGCGTACCTCGGCCCCGCACTCGGCGTCGGCCCAGTTCTTCATCAACACCAAGAACAACGACTTCCTGAACTACCCGGGCCAGGATGGCTGGGGCTACGCCGTGTTCGGCAAGGTCGTCGAAGGCCAGGACATCGTCGACCAGATCAACACCGTCAAGACCACCCGCGCCGGCATGCACGCCGACGTGCCGGCCGATCCGGTGATCATCGAGAAAGTCGAAGTCGTCCAGTAATCCACCCCGAGTTTGATGCAACCCGCGCGCGGGACTTCCCCCATGACCACTCCCGCGCGCACGCTTGCGCTGTTCATCTCGGACCTGCACCTGCAGGCATCCCACCCGCGCACGGCGCAAGCCTTTTTCGGCTTCCTCGCCGGGCGCGCGCGCCACGCCGAGGCGCTCTACCTGCTCGGCGACATCTTCGAATACTGGGCCGGCGACGACGACCTCGACACGCCGTTCAACGCCGAGGTGGCCGCAGCGCTGCGCGACCTGGCCGATGCCGGCGTCAAGCTCTACTGGATGGCCGGCAACCGCGACTTCCTCGCCGGCCAGGGCTTGGCCGATGCGGCCGGCTTGCGCATGCTGGAGGAGCCGCACGTGGCGGCGTTCGCCGGCACGCGCGTGGCGCTGGTCCACGGCGACGCCCAGTGCACCGGCGACCTCAAATACATGGCCTTCCGCGCTCAGGTGCGCGAAGCAGGCTGGCAACAGCAATTCCTGGCCATGCCCCTCGGCCAGCGCAAGGCGATCATCGCCGGCCTGCGCGAAGGCAGCCGCGCCGCCCACACCGAAAAATCCTACGACATCATGGACGTGGCGCCGGCCGCCGTCGCCGCCCTGCACGCGGCCAGCGGCGCCGACGTCATCATCCACGGCCACACCCACCGCCCCGCCCTGCACCAGGACGGACCACGGCGCCGCTACGTGCTGCCCGACTGGGAGCTCGACGAGGATCCGGTGCGTGGCGGCTGGATCGCGATCGACGCCGCCGGCGACATCACGCGCCACGCCCTCGACGGCACGCAACGCTGACCTGACCTATCCGAACTGACAGGATGGCACCCGCCATCCCTGTGTTGACAGCGACAAGACCGGTGTTATACTTAACTACAACACCACATCATTACATCACCAACATGGAGGCAGGCATGGGTATCCAGGCTGCACCGCAGGAAAGCGAGGCCGGCAATGACCATCGGCTGGAATGACAATACACCGATCTACCGGCAGCTCAAGGAGCGGGTGATCGGCATGATGCTGGACGGCGCGCTGAAGGCCGGCGACGCCCTGCCCTCGGTACGGCAGATCGCCGCCGAGTACCAGCTGAATCCGATCACGGTGTCCAAGGCTTACCAGGAACTGGTCGACGATAACTTGGTGGAAAAACGGAGGGGGATCGGTATGTACGTCACGGAAGGGGCCAGCGAAAAGCTGCTGGCGAGCGAGCGCGAACGTTTCCTGCGCGAAGAATGGCCGGCCATGCTGGAGCGCATCCGCCGCCTGGGCCTGGACACCCGACAACTGTTGCGCGATACGGATGGAGGCCAAGCATGAGCAGCGTGATCTCGGCCAAAGGACTCACCAAGCGCTACGGCAAGCGGGTCGCCGTCGACGGCATCGATTTCGACATCCCCGCCGGCCGCATCGTCGGCCTGATCGGCCCCAACGGTTCCGGCAAGACCACCACGCTGAAGGCGGCGCTGGGCCTGATCCCGTTCGAGGGGTCGTTGTCGGTGCTGGGCTTCGATCCGCGCACCCAGCGCGACGACCTGATGCAGGACGTCTGCTTCATCGCCGACGTCGCCATCCTGCCGCGCTGGCTGCGCGTCAAGGACGCGATCGACTTCGTGGCCGGCGTGCACCCGCGCTTCAACCGCGACAAGGCCGAGCGCTACATCGCCGCCACCTCGCTGCGGCCGACGATGAAGGTGAAGGAGATGTCGAAGGGGATGATCGTCCAGCTGCACCTGGCACTGGTGATGGCCATCGACGCCAAGCTGCTGGTGCTGGACGAACCGACGCTGGGCCTCGACATCCTCTACCGCAAGCAGTTCTACCAGAACCTGCTGGAGGATTATTTTGACGAGCACAAGACGATCGTCATCACCACCCACCAGGTCGAGGAGGTCGAGCACATCCTGACCGACCTGATGTTCATCCGCGAAGGCCGCATCGTGCTGGCCGC
>JAKOOD010000342.1 GCA_022701635.1 Burkholderiaceae bacterium
GCGCGGCTGGCGCCGACATTCAGCGGCGGCACGCGCGCCGCCCCTTGGGAGGCGATCTCCGCGTAAAGCTGGGTGTCGCGGCTGATCAACAGGGCTTTCATCGGGTTCCTCGGGGCGGCGGGCGATCATGTCGATGCTGGGTGCGGGCGGTGCTGCGTGCTCGGGCCAGAGCCACGCGCGTTGCATCATTGGGCGCCGTTCCCATTGACCAGCGAACGGTCGGCACTGGCATCCTTGTCCTTGAACGAGCGCTGGTAACGCTCCTGGGCCGCGTGGGCGGCAGCACCGTCCACGCCGATGGCGGGATTGGCATTCGCCGATGCCGCCGGGTTGATGACCTGGGCAGAAAGATTGGCGCGCATGGCGGCGCCGAAGTGGTCGTTGAAGCGCGGGGTCGAGCTGCAGCCCTGCAGCGTCGCGCCCAGCAGCAGCGCCAGCGACACCGGCAGCACCGGCAGATTGCGTCGGATCGTCATTCTCGCCTCCTATTTCAGTTCGAAGCCGCCGCTGCTGTGCGACGCGGGCGGTACCAGCGCCGGCGCCGACTGGGCGGCGCTGGTGGTTTCGGGTGCAGGACCATCCAGCCGCCCGCCGAGCAGGATCGCGCCACGCGACGGCACGCCGATCTTGTCGGTCGGCAGTTCGTAGCCTGCCCCCGGCAGCGGCTTGACCAGGCGTGCGGTGATCACGAACACCAGTTCGGTGCGGTCCTGCTGGTAGTCGGTGCTGCGGAACAGCGCACCCAGGATCGGCACTTCGCCAAGTACCGGCAAGCCTTTCAGGTTGGACACCAGGTTGTTCTTGACCAGGCCGCCGATCGCGAAGCTCTGGCCGTCGTACAGTTGCACGGTGGTGCTGGCGCGGCGCGTGGTCACGACCGGCAGCACTGCCACGCCATTGAAGCCGTTGACCGAGATACCGATGCCGTCGCGCGACAATTCCGACACCTCCGGCGCCACGCGCAGGTTGATGCGGCCGCCGGCGAGCACGGTCGGTGTGAAACGCAGGCCGACACCGAACTCCTTCTCGGCCAGCGTGACCCGGTTGTTCTCCTGGGCGACGGGTATGTAGAATTTGCCGCCTGCGAGGAAAGTGCCTTCCTGACCGCTGATCGCCATCACGTTCGGTTCGGCCAGGATGCGCACCAGGCCGTCCTGGCGTTCAGCTGCAGCCTTGACGCCGTTGGTGACACCTTTGGTGGCGCTGAGGGTACTGCTGGCTTTCCCGGTGATGAAATCGGTTGCCAGCGTCGCGGCCCAGCTGCCGGAACCGAAGCGCCAGGCGGCGCCGGCTTCCAGGCGCTCGAGCAGGGTCTTGGACACTTCGGCGACCTTGACCTCGAGCTGGACCTGCTGCGGGGCGCTGACACTGAGCAGGTTGACGATGCGGGTGCTGGCCGCCTGGGTGGCGCTGGTGCTGGCATCCTTGGATTCGGTTTCTTCCTTGTCAGGCTTGGGCACCGCCAATGCCCGCAAGGGCCGGCGTACGTAGGCGTTTGCCAGTTCGACAACCCGTGAGGCGGCGGCGGCGTCGCTCACGCTGCCGCTCAGGACCAGCGTGTCGGCTGCCGCCATGACCTTGATGTCGCGCTCTTCGGGCATGACCGCCGCCAGCGTGGCCTGCAGCGGTGCCGGATCGATCGCGACCGTGATGTCGAGCATGCTGCACACGCCGCTGCGGCCCTGCACGATCATGTTGGTGGTGCCGACGTCGACGCCGGCGATATACAGCGTGTCCGGCGCCACCAGCAGCGCCTGCACCACGGCCGGATTGCCGACGCTGCGGTGCTGAACCGCCTCGGGCAGGCGCATCAGGCTTGACTTGCCGACCTGCAGGGCCAGCTGCGCCGGCCTGGCGGCCGTACCCTGGCAGTTCGGGCCAACCTCGGTTCGCGCCGGCGCCGCCTGGGCCGTATCGTCCGCTTTCTGCGCCTTGGTCTTGGCTGCGCACGCGGGTCCGGCCGCCGCCAGCACCAGGCCGGCGGCGACCAGGCAGCGGAACATCGGTGTTTGCATCAGGCTTGCGTTCATGGCCTCACCCCGGGATAAATTCAGAAGCATTCCTGCGTCATGCGCAGACCGTTCAATACGCTGACGCAATCGCGCCGCACCGGTGCCGCCGCCTTGACCACGACCGGATGTGCTGCCGCGGCCGGCCTGGGCAGGGGCTTCGGTGCCGGCTTCGGCGGCACCGGCGTTGCCGGCGGCAGCAGCGTCACCTTGGTGGCACCCTCGGTCGCCGCCGACTGCGGGTCGACCTGGTTGCGCAGGGCCAGCGACAGCGTGCCGACACTGCGCGCCAGGTCGAGCTTTTCGGCCTGTTCCGGCGTGACTTCGAGCGTGACCGCATTGACGACCTTCGGTTTGGTCTCGTCACGGCTGACTTCCTGCGCGACCGCCAACACTAGGATCCGTTCCAGCACGATCTTCGAAATGCTCTGCTCGCGTCCTTCGGCGCCGGGCTGCATGTCCTTCTGGGTGCTGACGATGATGTCGACATAGTTACCCGGCAGCGCGAAGCCGGCGACGCCGATCACGTCGTTGACCCGCACCGTGATGGCACGCTTGCCTTCGGTGATCAGGGCGGACAGACCGCCCAGGGTGCCGGCCGGCGCCAGCTTGGCTTCGGTGACCGGTTCGCCCATGACCAGGTTGCTCTTGAGGACACGGCCGTTGAGCCGTTGCGGATCGGTGAACGCGTCTTTCGGCAGGCTGCCGGAAGGCCACTCGGTCAGCTTGAACATCTCGGGCGTGAGGCGCTGGCCAAGGCTGATGTCGGCACTGGCCACCAGGATGCGGCCGTTCGCGCCGCCCGGCTGCGTCAGCAGCCAGCGCGATGCGAACACCACCGCGGCCAGGCCGAACAGAATAGCCACTACCATCAGGATGAGAGCACGCTTGTTCTTCATTCAAGCCTCCACGCCGCCGGCAATGAACATGCTGCGCCAGGCCTGCTCGACTGCCGCCATCGTCAGGCGTGCCTCGCTACCGGCAAAGCCGGCGAAATCGGCGACCCGGTCCAGCAGTTCGCCCGGATAGCAGGCCAGCAGCGCACGCCCGGACTGCGGATGAAGGCGCTCGACCAGGTGGTCGGCCGCGCCTTCGTCGTAGTCGATGCGGCGCAGCCGGCATTGGCGCCGCAGCAGGGTGCGATAGGCATTTGGCGACCACGCCCCGATGGCGGTTTTGTAGCCGATGCGGCGCAGCGCGGCGTCGTCGAACACCATGGCCGGATTCAGGTTGGTCGCGAACACGACGGCAGCGTCGAACGGCACGATCTCGGTCTGGCCGCCCTGCAGCGTCAGCTGGTCGGTGCCGGCATCGAGCGGGCCGATGAAGCGGTTGAGCAGTTCGGCGGCCGGCATGCGCTGGCGGCCGACATCGTCGACCACCAGCATGCCGTTGTTGGCCTGCAGGTGCGGCGGCGCGTGGTACACCCCCTGTTCGGCGTCGTAGCGCAGCTCGAGGGTCTCGCGGGCCAGCTCGGCGCCGACGTGGACCAGCGGCCGTTGCGACACCGCCCAGCGGGCATCGCTGCTGCGGCGCTCTTCCTGGGTGCTGCCGCGCGCCGACGGCGGGGGTGCGACGTGGATGGCATGATCGAACAGGCGGATCACCTGGCCACTGACGATCAGCGCATGCGGCACGGCGATCGCCCCGGGTAACAGGCGCCCGAGCTTGCGTGCCAGCTGGGTCTTGCCGCTGCCCGATGGACCATACAGCAGCAGCGAACGCCGTGCGTACAGCGCGGCGCCCAGCGTGGCGCGCGCATCCGCTGCCAGGCCATCCTCGCCGAGCACGGCCGCAAGCTGGGCAGGGATAATGCGCTCGGCATCGGCATGGCGCAGCGCCTGGCGTTCGACCATGGCACGATAGGCCGCCAGCGTCACGGGCGCTGGTCCGACGTAGCGGCAACGCGCGAGCGCGTCAGCGGCGGTGCGCTGGCCGATCGGGGTCAACTGGTACTGCATGTCGATATCGGATTCGCCACACCAGGCGACGTCCACCTGCTGCTCGGCGATCAGCGGGTTGAGCACCTCGCGCAGCACGCTGATCGAGAGACGCAGCTTGCCCGCCAGGAGCGGCAGCGGCGCCTTGCCGCTGGCCTCGATCGCCTTGAGCACCAGGTCGGCCACGAAGCGTGGCTCGAGGCCGGTGTCGCGCACTGTCTTGGCCTGGCGGGGCAAGATCGGCATGATGTCCGATGCGTCCGCCATATTGCCCCGGAGCGTGCGCGAGGCGGTTGCAGTATTGCCTGTCGATAGCGTTTCAAACATCGGAATCCCCTAGAAACCTTCATGTTTTCTGAAAGAGGTCGGATTGATTCTAACGACCACCTTCCAGCCCACCCTTGCGCTTTGCCAAAGGCGGACTCAACCGTAGTGACGAAGCAGGACCGTGATCGTGCCGACCGCGATGGCCAGCCCATATGGAATGGAACCGGCGCTCTGCTGGAGCGGCATGTCGGTCATATGGATGCCCGGTACCATGAGGCCGGATAACAGGTAGCGGATGTTGGTGAAGGCCAGCCGCAGGCGGCCAGTCATCAGCACGACGCACAATGACATGACGCCGCCGACGCACCACGTCAGCACGGCGACCTCGAATGCTTCCTCGGGACCGATGAATGCCCCCGCGACGGCGATCAGCTTGACATCGCCGGCCGCCATGCCGCGTAGCAGATAAAACGGCAGAAATATCGCGAAGCCGACTCCCATGCCGGAAACTGCTTTCAGCACGGATGCGCCAGGGCTTGCAGAGAACAGATGCAACAACAGGGCGCAAGCCAGGCCGATCAGCAACAACCGGTTTGGAATGCGGCGCGTCGCCAGATCATTAATGGCAGCAATACAAACCAGCAAAAGGAGACTCAAGTCCAGATATGGTTCGATTGGCATGGCATCCTCGAAACAAAAAAGCCCTCCGGGCCGAATGTCCCGGAGGGCAAGTGCTGCTTACTTATTCTGGAGCGCGGTGCTGATCTCTCCGAACAAAGTCTTCAGATCGCTACCGACGGTTTTGGCGGCACCAGCGATCACCACGCCGATCAGTGCGGCGATTAGGCCGTACTCGATCGCGGTTACACCGTTTTCGTCAGCAACGAAGGTTTTGACTGCAGACATGAAGTTGCTCATAACGTACTCCCATATGGTAGGTTGATGAAACACTGACTAGAGAGCGCGACTGCGACCACTGCGCTTCTTGCAAGTGGCTTCTTCGCGTTCCGTGTCAGTGAGTTCACTATAAAATATGATGCCGTACGGCAATTTGACTATGAACAAATTTTCCATGCGGAATTATTTTTTGTTTTAAGGAATTTTTTAGTTTTCTCAAAAGGCATGGAGTTGCCTAGACATCCGTAAAAATCAAACGTGCCAAAGAAAATTTTATTTGCATAATTGAAATTAATGCAGAAAGCAGTTATGCTGATTTTATTGCTCTAATGAAATGCAAAATGCGTAGGCGCCCGATATGAACATAGTTCATGCGCCAGCTTCTGGATCACATTGCCGAGAACGACATGGATTCGCTTCTGAAACATATGGTGGACATGACCGGCCACCGCGACCACGCAATGCTCGACATTTCCGTGATCTCGGCGGTGCAGGAGTTGGCCGGGGCCATGCAGACCCGCATCCTGAGCATTGCCACCCTGTCTGGACAACAAGTCCTGCGTGCCCGCGCATCGATCCGCAGAGGCAGCCTCGCCCACCTCGAAGAAGCGCATGACGGCAGCCCCGGCGAAGCGCTGGCCAGCCATCCGGTACTGATGCAGTGTCTGATAGGGCGCCGGCCCAGTGCCGAAGTGCTCGACGACGACGGCATGCGCACGCTATGGCTGCCGATCTGGTTCGGCGACAAGGCCGGCACCTGCCTCGAAATCCGCGACGACAAACCGTTCACCGACGTCACCGTCCACATGGTCGGCGGCATCGTCGGCGTGTACCGCAATTTCCAGAACCTGCTCGACTACAGCGAGCGCGATTCCCTCACCGGCCTGCTCAACCGTAAGACCTTCGACGACCAGTTGGCGCGCATGCTGCACAGCGCGCAGCAGCAGGATGTGCGCCTGCCAGGGCCCGCGGAACGGCGCCAGCCGAATGGTCAGGAAAAACAGTGGCTGGCAGTGGTCGACGTCGATCACTTCAAGGCGGTCAACGACCGCTTCGGCCATCTGTATGGCGATGAAGTGCTGATCCTGATCGCCAACCTGCTGCAATCCTCGTTCCGTGCCCAGGACCGGGTATTCCGCTTTGGCGGCGAAGAATTCGTCGTGCTGCTGCGCTCGACCACGCTGGACAATACCTGGAAGATCATCGAACGCTTTCGCGCAGGCGTAGCCGATCACAGCTTCCCGCAAGTGGGGCGGGTGACGGTCAGCGTCGGCTTCGTCGCGATCAGCGCCTTCGAATCGCCGGTGATGACGCTCGGCCATGCCGACCAGGCGCTGTACCATGCCAAGAGCAGCGGCCGCAATCGCGCCTGCCACTACGACGACCTGGTCTCGCACGGCATGGTGCAGGCGGCGGCCTCGAACGATACCGCCGAATTCTTCTGATGCCGTGCCGGGTGGCGCGCCGGCTCAGGCCAGCGCCAGGAAGCGCTGCGGGTCGACCTGCCACTTGTCGGGCGACTCGTGACGCACAATGCGGTCGCCCCCGCCGAAGCCCAGTCCGCGCGCCAGGTCGACCAGTTCCGGCTTGATGTAGGCTTGGCTACGGGTGCTGTAGAACACCCTGACCTTGGGCGTGAGCAGGCTGGTTTCGTGCGGTTCGATCACCACGCCGAGGCGTCCCGACTCCAGCAGCACCAGCGTGCCGACCGGATAGATGCCGACGCAACGCATGAATGCCTGGACCAGCGCCGGCTCGAACTGGGTGCTGCTCCACTCGTACATCTTGCGCAGCGCCTCGGCCGGCGGGATGCCCTTGTGATAACAGCGGTCGGCGGTGATGGCGTCGTAGACGTCGACGATGGCCGCCATCTGCGCCAGTTCGCTGATCGCCGCGCCGCCCTGGCGCTCAGGGTAGCCGGCGCCGTCGCGCCGCTCGTGGTGGTGCAGCGTGATGTCGAGCGGAATCGTGCCGATGCCCGGCGTGCGCGCCAGGATGTCGTGACCGTCCTGCGGATGACGCCGCACGATGGTGAATTCCTCTTCGGTCAGGCGCCCCGGCTTGTTCAGGATGGCATCCGGGATCAGGGCCTTGCCGGTATCGTGCAGCAGACCGCCGATGCCGGCCTGGTAAATGGTCTCGGCATCCAGCCCACGCGCGCGGCAGAACGCCACCAGCAGGGTGCACACACTGACCGAATGCAGGAAGGTGTAGTCGTCCTTGCTCTGGATGACGGACAGCCCGAGCAAGGCGCCGGCGTTGCGCAGGATTGAGCCGGTGATGTTCTCGACGACCGGCGACACTTGATCGAGTTCGACCGCCCGCCCCATGCGCGCATCCTGCATCACGGTCTTGACCAGGCCGGCGGCCTGGCGCCGGATCGCCAGCGCGCGATCGAATTCATCAGCCAGCGTGGTGCGCGGCGGCGTCACTGGACGAGCGCCGATGGCGGCGATCCCGGCGTCGACCGCGGCCTCGGCTTCGGCCACCGTCGGCGCATCGTCGGCATCCAGGCCGAGGCTGCAATCGATGGTTATAGAGTGGATGCGCGCTGCCACGATCTTGCAGATCTCGTCATCGTGCGTAATCTTGAAACGGTTGCGCAGGAAGGGATGCGTCATCCAACCGCAGTCGAGCGCATGGATGAACATCCCGACGCGCAGTTGTGAGGGATCAACTTTCTTCAACATGGAATGAGGCGCAGGTCGGTTGCCGGTATGTCGCGGTGGGTCTTAGGTTACGGTAATGTCGCCGCGTTTTACGGCGCTCAAGTATACCTATTCTGGGGTATTTAATTGCCAAGTGAAAACAATTACTGATCAATATGTATCCATAAAGATACAAAAATTTCATAATAGAACTTAGGCAGTTCCGCTATGTCGTTGCCATCGCCGGTCACGGCTCGCTGTCGCGCGTGGCCTTGGTGCTGCACGTGGCGCAGCCGGCACTGACCCAGCAGTTGCGCCAGCTGGAAGACGAACTGGGCGTGCAACTGCTGCGCCGTAGCGCCCAAGGGGTATTCAGCACCGATGCCGGCAAGGTGTTTTACGAGCGCGCGCAGGCGATCCTGAAACAGGTCGCCGATGCCCAGGCCGCCGTGGTGCAGTCGGCCGAGCGGCCATCGGGCAGCGTCACGCCTGGCCTGCCGCACAGCATTTCAAGGGTGCTGACCGCTCTTGATAAGCCCTCTCTAGGCATTTTGATGTGCATCAAAGATTTTTTCGCTTGGGAAAACTAACCTAGCGTCATCGCTCCATTATCAGATCTAGCTACACGTAGTTTGCGCACGCTCAAATCTGCCGTTGGAGCATTTTGAAGGCGCACACATGCACACTCTTTCCAAGCACCCGCTGCGCACACCGCGCCGCAGCAACCTGGCCTTGACGCTGGCCGTGACCATCGCCGTCAAATGCCTGGCGCTGTACGGCCTCTGGCACGCCTGTTTCTCGCACCCGCAAACCAAGCACATGCTGCTGCCGACCGGCCAGGTGGAACGCCACCTGTTCGCCACCCCGGCCGCGCGTGACTCTCTCCCCACCAAATAAAAAGCAGGTTCCACCATGCCTCCGCTCGACGATGTCGTAGCCCTCTCGCGGCTACAGTTCGCAGCCACCGCGCTGTATCACTTCCTGTTCGTTCCCCTGACCCTGGGCCTGGCCTGGATCCTGTTCATCATGGAATCGAGCTACGTCATGACCGGCCGCCAGGTGTACAAGGACATGACCCAGTTCTGGGGCAAGCTGTTCGGCATTAACTTCGCGATGGGCGTCACCACCGGCATCACGATGGAATTCCAGTTCGGCACCAACTGGGCCTACTATTCCCACTACGTCGGCGACATCTTCGGCGCGCCGCTGGCGATCGAGGGCTTGATGGCCTTCTTCCTCGAATCGACCATGGTCGGCCTGTTCTTCCTCGGCTGGAACCGCCTGTCGCCGCGCAAGCACCTGATGGTGACCTTCTTCGTGGCGCTCGGCTCCAGCCTGTCGGCACTGTGGATCCTGATCGCCAACGGCTGGATGAACCACCCGGTCGGCGCCGCATTCAACTTCGACACCATGCGCATGGAGCTGGTCTCGATCTCGGAAGTGATCTTCAATCCGGTAGCGCAGGTCAAGTTCGTGCACACCGCCGCCGCCGGCTACGTGACGGCCTCGATGTTCGTGCTCGGCATCTCGGCGCTGTACCTGCTCAAGGCGCGCGACGTGCCGTTCGCGCTGCGCTCGTTCGCCATCGCCGCCGCCTTCGGCCTGGCCTCGACCCTGTCCGTGATCGTGCTGGGCGACGAATCCGGCTACACCGCCGGCGAAGTCAACAAGGTGAAACTGGCCGCCATCGAAGCGGCCTGGGAAACCCAGCCGGCGCCGGCCGGTCTCACGCTCTTCGGTTTTCCCGACGACGCGAAGCAGACCACCGACTACGCGGTCGAGCTGCCCTGGGTGCTGGGCCTGATCGCCACCCGTTCCTACGACGGCAAGGTCACCGGCCTGAAGGAACTGCGCATGGAAAACGAAGCGCGCATCCGCACCGGCATGACGGCCTACGCCGCCCTGCTGCGCCTGAAGGGCGGCGACAAGTCGCCTGCAGCGAAAGCCGCCTTCGAGGCGGTCAAGGCCGACCTCGGCTACGGCCTGCTGCTGAAGAAGTACACGCCGAATGTGGTCGACGCCAGCGAAGCGCAGATCAAGCAGGCCGCGGCCGACACCATCCCGAAAGTGGCGCCGCTGTTCTGGTCCTTCCGCGGGATGGTCTTCCTCGGCTTCCTGTTCCTGTTCATCTTCTGCGCGTCGGTGTGGTTCATGGTGCGCCGCAACCTGGCGCCGCAGCGCTGGCTGTTGAAGCTGTGCGTGATCTCGATCCCGCTGCCGTGGGTGGCCGCCGAACTGGGCTGGATCGTGGCCGAATACGGCCGCCAGCCCTGGACCATCGCCGGCGTGCTGCCGACCCATTTGTCGGCATCGAGCCTGAGCGCGGGCAGCCTGTGGTTCTCGCTGTTCGGCTTCCTCGGCTTCTACACGCTGCTGCTGGTGGTCGAGATGGGCCTGATGGTCAAGTACGCCAGGATCGGTCCGGCCAGCCTGCATACCGGCCGCTATCACGGGGAAGGGAGCGGCGAGTCCGGCAGCGCCAAGCCCGGGCACCTGGCGGACGACCAGATCGCCGCCGTCTGAACGCCTGACATAGATAAGGAACCATCATGCTGTTCGATTACGAGACTTATAAACTGATCTGGTGGGCCTTCGTCGGCGTGCTGCTGCTCGGCTTCGCGCTGACCGACGGCTTCGACTTCGGCGTCGGTATCGCATTGCCTTTTGTGGGCCGCACCGACACCGAGCGCCGCATCGTCATCAACGCGATCGGCGCCACCTGGGAAGGCAACCAGACCTGGCTGATCACCGCCGGTGGCGCCCTGTTCGCGGCCTGGCCGCTGGTGTACGCGGCCGCCTTTTCCGGCTTCTACGTCGCCCTGCTGCTGTGCCTGTTCGCGCTGTTCTTCCGCCCGGTCGGCTTCGACTACCGCAACAAGCTGCAGGACCCGCGCTGGAGAAGCACCTGGGACTGGTGCCTGTTCGCCGGCGGCTTCGTCCCGCCGGTCATCTTCGGCGTCGCCTTCGGCAACCTGCTGCAGGGCGTACCGTTCCGCTACGACGACATGCTGCGCCTGGAATACACGGGCAGCTTCTTCGACCTGCTGAATCCCTTCGGCCTGCTGTGCGGCGTGCTGTCCCTTGCCATGCTGGCGCTGCACGGCGCGACCTACCTGCAGCAAAAGACCGAAGGCGCCGTGGCCGA
>JAKOOD010000349.1 GCA_022701635.1 Burkholderiaceae bacterium
CGGTCGAGGTCGAGCAGCATCACCCAGACCGGGCGGCCATTGCGGCTCGACCAGGCCACCGCCTGGCCGAGGCGGTCCAGCAGCAGCGAGCGGTTGGGCAGGCCGGTCAACACGTCGTGCTGGGCCACGTGGTGGACGCGCTGTTCGGTCAGCTTGCGGGCGGTGATGTCGCTGCCGGTGCCGCGGTAGCCGCTGAAGCGGCCGTCGGCGTCGTAAATCGGTTCGCCGCTGATGCAATACCAGCGCTCGCCGCCGCGGTCGTCGATGATGCTGTATTCAAAGTTCTTGAAGGATTCATGCGCCTGCAGTGTCGCCATGTGCTCGCGGACGAAGTCACTGTCGGCCAGTTGCGGCAGCAGGTCCCAGCGTGTCTTGCCGAGCAGGCGCTCGACGGACATGCCCGACTTTTCGGTAAAGCCGCCGGTGACCTCCACGAAGCGGAACCGGTCGTCCTGCTCCCAGTACCAGTCCGACGACAGGGCCGCCAGCCGGCGGAAGCGCTGCTCGCTTTCCTGCAACGCCTGTTCGGTGCGCTTGCGCGCCAGCACGTCGTCGATCAGGCGCTGGTTGCTGAGCTTGAGGTCGGCGGTGCGCTCGCGCACCAGTTCATGGACCTTGCGCGAACGCTGGCCAGCGGCCTGCACCAGCGCCGCCAGCAGCAGGGTGGCGAACAGGCCGCCGCTCAGCAGCAGGGTCGAGCCGGGGTGGTCGGCCAGCCACGGTCGCGGCGCCGCGATCGACTCCACCGTCCACGGCTGGTCGCCGATCGTGAAGCCGTGCAGCACGCGGCCGCTGTAGCCGTTCGCCAGCCAGGGCAGCGGCGCCTGCTGCGGCGGCTTTTCGGTTGCATGCTGCGCATCGTGATTGGTGTAGACCAGGCCGGCGGGCAGGGCGCGGGCGCCGGCGTACACGTGCAGCAGGATGCTGCGCTCGTTTAGCAGGCCGGCGCGTGCCAGCGCCGTGTCGACCAGGCTCTGGACACGGACCACGACGGCGGTGTCGCCGACCAGGCGGCGTGCGTCGTCGTAAACCGGCATCACGACCTGGAAGCTGGGCTTGCTGTTCGGGTCCTGGGCCAGGTGAAGCAGGCCGGTGGCGGTGGCATGACCGTTGCGGTGCGCGCGTTCGACGGCACCCGCCACCTCATGGTTGATGCCGACATTCAAACCGAAGGCCGCTTCGTTGCCGCGCATCGGTTCCAGGTAGTCGACCACGTTGTAGACCGGACGCCGTGGCGCCGGCACCAGGGCACGCGATGTGCCGTCGACGCGCAGCTCGGTCAACACCGTGCCCGGACGCACGCCTTGCAGTCGCGCTTCGAAGGCGGCGCGTTCGCCGTCCCGTACGACGCGGTGCAAGCCGAGGGCGACGATGAAGGGGTTGCGCTCCAGCAGCGGCGTGGTGAAATCGTGAAATTGTTCGCGGGTGACCGGCTGCACGGTAGCGAACAACTGATTGGTCACGTTCACCACTTCGACCGCATGGTCCATGCCCTGGCGCAGCGCGGCCACGCGGATGCCGACGTCACGTCCGAAGGCCAGCGCCTGGTTATCGTATTCGAGGCGTGCGACCGCGATCGTCAGCGCCAGGGTGGCGGCCAGCCCCCCGCCCAGCGTCAGGGCGGCGGCAAGCGTGAGCGAGCGCGACAAACGGCGATGCGGCATCCAGGACTTCCCGTGATTGGACAAAACGATGGCTTGGACAAATATGATTGCCCGTAGGTATCAAGCGGGGCCAGTTTGTCACAAAAGCCGTCGTTACCGCAAACTATTCGCCACATTCCGCGGCAAAGCGTGTCCTAGTGTGGCGGGGCCAGAACAGATCGCCATGCCAGCTGCATCACCAGCAAGCGTGCCCATAGCCGGTTCATCCAGCCCAGGCCGAGGCCGTGCCGGCGCGCCAGGCCATGCAGGCGGCGCACCCCCGGCAGGGTGTCGCCGGCGGCGCCGGCAGCGTGCATGGCGAACACGATACGGTTGTTGCCGGCGACCCGGTCGAACCAGCAGGTGCGCCGTGCGAACACGCTGTCGAGCGCGTCCAGCACCACCGGATAGCGCGGATCGTAGGTAAAGACGTTCGCCACCAGCACGCCGCCGTCGCCCAGCACGGCGCGGCAATCGCGGTAGAAGGCGGCGTTGCCGAGCGCCGGCGGCAGGCCCTCGGCGCCGAAGCCGTCGACCAGGATCACGTCGAACGGGCGGGCTCCCTGTCCGGCCTGCGCTTTTACGTACCCGACGGCGTCGGCATGCACCACGCGCAGGCGCGCGTCGTCGGGCGGTACCAGGAACTGTTCGCGCAGGGCGATCACGTCGGCACGCAGCTCGACCACGGTGATGCGGCAATCCGGAAAGTGGCGGTAACAGAACTTGGCGAGCGAGCCGCCGCCTAGCCCGACCATCAGGATGTGGCGCGGGCGCGGCACGAACAGCGCGAAGCACATCATCGCCCGCGTGTATTGCAGCGTCAGCGCATAGGGGCGGGCGAGCAACATTTCGCTCTGGATGTCGCCGGACTCGAAGGCCAGCGTGCGGCGGCCCTTGTGGGTGCGTACCAGCGGCGCGGCGGTGGCGGCGGGGTCGGCGCAGGTGACGAAATTCGGAAGGCGGGACATGCGACAAGTATACGACAGCCGAGGCGGGCGCCGGATCGTGTAGCCATAAGGCAAGTGTGGCTTGTTGGCGCGGATGGGTTTCTGATAAGCTGGCCGTTGCACGCAATCTGAGGGGCGCATGGACTCGACCACGATGGTATTGGCACTCGCACTGGGCAACCTGGCCCTGTGCGCTGCCCTGTTTTTCTTCGAGCACGTCGATGGCCGTCCGGCCGCCTTGTCGGCCTGGGGCTGGGGCCGGCAATACCAGGCCGCCGGCTGGCTGCTGCTGGCGATCGGCGCGGCCGGCGTGATGCCCGAGGGGCTGGCCTTCCCGGTGTCGTATGCGCTGGTGTTCGCCGGCGTCGCCTGGGAATGCGGGGCGCAGTGGGAACGCGCCGGCCGCGTGCGCTGGCGGCGCGTGGTGGCGCCGTTGCTGGGACTGGCCGTCGCCGCCTTCGTCGTCTGCAACCTGATCGATCCCTTCGGCCTGCGCGCCATCGCCGCTTCGCTGGTCCTGGGGGCCTTCTACCTGGGCGCCGCGGTGGCGCTGGCGATCGGCTGGACCGAGGCGTCGATGCTGCGCCGCTTCCTGGCGCTGGCGACCGGCATCCTGGCGTTGGTGGTGGGCGCGCGCGGCGCCCTGGTGCTCGCCGCGCCTGCCGGCTGGGGCTGGATGAGCAACGACCTGCTGCGCCAATTGCATACCGGCGCGCTCTACCTGCTGGCCGTACTCGGCGCCTTCGGCTGGCTGCTGCTGGGGCGCGAGCGCCTGCAGGGCGAGCTGGCCCGCATGGAAGTCGTTGACCCCCTCACCGACGTGCCCAACCGGCGCGGCTTCTTCCAGACACTGGCGCCGTGGATGGCACTGGCGCGCCGCCCGGGCCAGCCGACCGCGCTGGTCCTGTTCGACCTCGACCAGTTCAAACGCATCAACGACGGCTACGGCCACCCGGCCGGCGACGTGGTGCTGGCCACGCTGGCCGCGGCCTGCAAGCGCCAGCTGCGCGACAGCGACGTGCTGGGACGCCTGGTCGGCGTCGAATTCGCGATCCTGCTGCCGCGCACCGGCGAGCAGGATGCCCTGATGGTGGCCGAGCGCATGCGCGCCGCGATCGAGGCCCAGCGCGTGAAGACCGAACGCGCGCTAATTTCCCTCACCGCCAGCTTCGGCGTGACCACGATCCGTCCCGACGACAGCAACGTGACGCTGCTGGCGCGCGCCGACGAGGCGCTGCGCGCGGCCAAGGCGGCCGGGCGCAACCGGGTCGAGCTGGCGGCACCGCCGGTGCTGGCCGAGGATCGATGATTGACGATGCAAGGCTCCGCAGGGCCGACGCCAGGCCGGGGTAGCGGAGCACGTCGTCTTCCCGTTGCAGGCGCGCCGGCACGACCCGCTGGCCTTCGAGCAGCAGGTCGGCCTGCTCGCCCAGCGCCGGCCGCGGCGGCCAGCCTGGAGTCGGCACCACGCGCGGACGGTGCCGGATGCGCGCCGCGGTGTGGGTCAGCCCGACGCGGCTGCGGCGCACCGCAGTTTCAAGCGCGCTAGTCGGCCAGCCATTGGCGGTAGCGCTGTTGGCTGGCCAGCAGGCGTGGGGCGGGAGTGCACTTGCACAGGCACAGGTCGTCTTCGAGGGCGGGGCGGCGGCCGTCTTCGCTGCAGGCCAGGCGCCTGCCGTCGCAGGCGATCTCGCCTTTGCTGCCGCAGTTCGGGCAATCGACCAGGTCGCCTTCGAGTGCGCGCCGGACGCCGTCCAGCGACACGCTGGAACTGGCCGTCACGACTTTGCCGCCGGCATCGGTGGCGGCACCCAGGGTGATGTAGCAGCGCTTGCGCATCGTTCTTCCGTCCCGTCAAAAATTTCCACTCTAGTGGCGCGGCAATGCGTGTATTTGCGCGCGCACAAACGTGTCGCTTTTTACGAAGAACTGTTAAATCATCTATACTGTTTGGCTTGTTTTCAGGAGAACACCGGTATGGCAAAAACGACAGCGGCGGCAGGCAAGGCAGGGCGTGCGGCGAAGGAAGAAAAAGTGGGCAAGGCAGCGGCGGTAAAATCCGCCAAGGCCGCGAAAGCCGGCGCAGCGGCGAAGGCCGAGGCCAAGCCCGCGCGCAAGACGGCTGCCAGGGCCGACGCCGGAGGCGCAGCCAAGCCCGCGGCAAAGCCTGCCGCCAAGGCGCCGGCCAGATCCGCCGCCAAGGCCGCGCCGCAGCCGGCCGCCAAGCCCTCGGTCAAGCCCACGGCCAAGCCGGCCGCGCGTGGCAGGACGGCTACCGCCAGCCCGGCGCAGGCGGTCAAGGAAGCCGCGCGCAAGCTGGCGCCGCCGCCCA
>JAKOOD010000351.1 GCA_022701635.1 Burkholderiaceae bacterium
ATACAAACCGTATAAATCGTTTTAACGATATGAACGGTATATATGTAAAGAGCATACATGGCGAAAATATTTTGCGTAGCAAACCAGAAGGGCGGGGTGGGCAAGACGACCACCAGCGTCAACCTCGCGGCCGGCCTCGCCAAGCTGGACCAGCGCGTGCTGCTGGTAGACCTCGACCCGCAGGGCAATGCCACCATGGGTGCCGGCATCAACAAGGCCGGACTGGAGGCATCCATCTATGAAGTGCTGCTGGGCGAAGCCGACGTGGCGGGTGCGCGCCTGCGCAGCGAGGCAGGGCGCTTCGACGTGCTGCCGGCCAACCGCGAGCTGGCCGGCGCCGAAGTCGAGATGGTGGAACTGGCCAACCGCGAGCGCCGCCTGAAGGAAGCGCTGGCCAAGGTCGACGCCGATTACGACTTCATCCTGGTCGACTGCCCGCCGGCCTTGTCGATGCTGACCCTGAACGGCCTGGTATCGGCGCACGGCGTGATCATCCCGATGCAGTGCGAGTACTACGCGCTGGAAGGCTTGTCCGACCTGGTGAACACCATCAAGAAGGTGCACGCCAACCTGAACCACGACCTGAAGATCATCGGCCTGCTGCGCGTGATGTTCGATCCGCGCATGACGCTGTCGCAGCAGGTGTCGAGCCAGCTCGAGCAGCACTTCGGCGACAAGGTTTTTAAAACCATCATCCCGCGCAACGTGCGCCTGGCCGAAGCGCCGTCCTACGGCATCCCGGGCGTGACCTTCGATCCCTCGTCGAAGGGTGCGCAGGCTTACATCGCCTTCGGTGCCGAGATGGTCGAGCGCATCAAGACGATGTAACCCAGTCGAACGGAGCAGAACGCAATCATGGCAACCAAAAAACTCAAGGGGCTCGGCCGCGGTCTCGACGCCTTGCTCGGCGGCGGCATGGCCGACGACGCGCCGGCCGCGCCAGAACGCGCGCCATCGACGCTGCACGTCAGCCAGATCCAGGCCGGCAAGTACCAGCCGCGCACGCGCATGGACGACGGCTCGCTGTCCGAACTGGCGGCCTCGATCAAGACCCAGGGCATCATGCAGCCGGTGCTGGTGCGTCCGATCGCAGGGCAGGGCAGCGTCGCCTACGAAATCATCGCCGGCGAACGCCGCTTCCGCGCGGCCCAGCTGGCCGGCCTGGACGAGATCCCGGTGCTGGTGCGCGAAGTCGACGACCAGAACGCCGCCGCGATGGCGCTGATCGAGAACATCCAGCGCGAAGACCTGAATCCGCTGGAAGAGGCGCAGGGCATCGCGCGCCTGATCTCGGAATTCGATTTTACGCACGAGCAGGCGGCGAATGCCGTCGGCCGCTCGCGCAGCGCGGTGTCGAACCTGCTGCGCCTCGTGAACCTGGCTGCGCCGGTGCAGACCATGCTGATGGCGGGCGACATCGACATGGGTCACGCGCGCGCGCTGCTGGCGGTCGACAACGCCAGCCAGATCGCGCTGGCCAATCAGGTCATCGCCAAACGCTTGTCGGTCCGCGAAACCGAAAAGCTGGTGGCGCGCGCGCTGGAAGAGCAGAACGCGCCGGCGGCCAGCGCACGCCAGAAGGAAAAGTCGGGCGACATCGCCCGCCTCGAGGAAGAACTGTCCGACCGCCTGGCGACGCCCGTCGTGTTCAAGATGGGGAACAAGGGCAGGGGACAGATGATCATCGACTTCGCCGACCTCGACGTCCTCGACAGCGTGCTGGCCCGCCTGCGCGCCTGACCCGCCGCCGTCCCACCACGGCGCTCCCCCGGTCCTCCCCACGCTTGTGCATAAAATCGCAGTTGTGCACAAGTGTGGCGCAGAAAACAACACCTGATACGTATGTACCCGTGCAGCGTGCGGATTGTTGGCGATGTTGCAAAAAGACAGAATTTCGTAGGAAAGTTACGATTTTCTGCACGATTTTCTTTGTCGTTTTTACATTCCTTCCTGGTATACGGTCGGACGGAACAGTTTGACTGTAGCTGTTATCACCCCTTATAATCCCGCTGATTCATGTAATTACCATTCCGTAATACGGTTCCACCACGGCTGGCGCGAAAGAACAACAACAATGCTGCGCTTGGTCTCCCTGCAAATGATCGCAACACTGATCACCGGCGTCATTGCCGGACTGCTCGGTGGGTGGAGTGCGATGTTATCGGCGGTACTCGGCGGAATCTGTTGTGTCGTACCCAACGGCATCATGGCCTTGCGCCTGTTCGCCGGTACGCAGAAAGTCGGCGGTGCCAACCCCGCCACTTTCTTTATCTGGGAATTTGTAAAGATTGCTTTGACGCTCGCGCTGCTGATCGCAACGGCGCGGCTGTATCACGATCTGAACTGGCTGGCACTTTTGTGCGGGTTCATCGTGGCGCTTAAAAGTTACATTATTTTATTATTTAGGCACTGACAATGATGAGTCCAACGGCAGAAACCGCGACGGCGCATGCGCCAAACGCGGGCGAGTACATCACCCACCACCTGGGTCACCTCACCAATATCCACCAAGGTTTTATCGTCGACTTCAGTGTCATCAACTATGACACCGTGTTCTGGTCGATCCTGATGGGCGTGGTCGGCGTGTTCGTCCTGTGGCTCGGCACCCGCCGCGCCACCTCGGGCGTGCCGGGCCGCTTCCAGGGCGCCATCGAAGCCGTCGTCGAAATGGTCGAAGACCAGTCGAAGTCGATCGTCCATGGCGACCGCAGCTTCATCGCCCCGCTGGCGCTGACCGTGTTCGTCTGGGTGTTCCTGATGAACTGCCTGGATTTCCTGCCGGTCGACCTGTTCGCGGGCATCTTCCGCGCACTGGGCCTGGGCGAACCGCACTTCCGTATCGTCCCGACCGCCGACCTGAACGGTCCGCTGGGCATGGCGCTGGGCGTGCTGGCCGTGGTCCTGTACTACAACGTGAAAATCAAGGGTATCGGCGGCTGGATCCATGAACTGTTCGCGGCACCGTTCGGCATCTACCTGGCACCGTTCAACTTCCTGTTGAACCTGATCGAATACGCAGCCCGCACCGTGTCGCTCGGTATGCGACTGTTCGGCAACATGTATGCCGGCGAGCTGTTGTTCCTGTTGATTGCGCTGCTCGGCGCCATGGCAACGCCGTTCGGCATCGTCGGACACGTGATTGCCGGTTCGATCTGGGCAATCTTCCACATCCTGATCGTGCTCCTCCAGGCTTTCATCTTCATGATGCTGACGCTGGTGTATATCGGTCAGGCCCACGAGAGCCACTGACCGACGCGATCGCAAGACGTACAAGATAGTGGTAGTAAAGAAGTTGTAATTCTCTAGTTTTTTTAAATTTTTAACTTTTTGGAGTAATTCTCATGACTGACGTTTCTTTCGTTGCACTGGCTTGCGGTCTGATCATCGGCCTGGGTGCTATCGGCGCCTGCCTCGGTATCGCGATCATGGGCGGTAAATACCTGGAAGCCTCGGCCCGTCAGCCTGAACTGATGAACACCCTGCAGACCAAGATGTTCCTGCTGGCCGGCCTGATCGACGCGGCATTCCTGATCGGTGTTGGTATCGCCATGCTGTTCGTGTTCGGCAAGCCGTTCACCAGCTAATAGATTCTCAAGACGATGATCTGAAGCGCCGAACCCGAACCGGTTCGGCATCCGTTTTTGTAAGAAGGAATCTAACCGTGAACTTGAACGCAACCTTGATTGTTCAGTTCGTGGTCTTCTTCGTCCTGGTGTTCGTCACGATGAAATTCGTGTGGCCGCCGGTGATGAAAGCGCTCGACGAGCGCGCCGAGAGGATCGCGAATGGCCTGGCCGCAGCTGATCGTGGCAAGGCAGAAATGGCCGCCGCCGAAAAGCGCATCGCCGCCGAACTGGCCGCGACCCGTGACGAAAGCGCCAAGCGCATCGCCGACGCCGAAAAACGTGCCCAGGCGATCATCGACGACGCCAAGCAGACCGCCAACGTCGAAGCTGCCCGCATCGTCGAAGGCGCCAAGGCCGACGCCGAGCAGCAGGTCACGCGTGCGCGCGAAGAACTGCGCGGCCAGGTGGCTGCCCTCGCCGTCAAAGGCGCCGAGCAGATCCTGAAGCGCGAAGTGAACGCAGCGGCCCATGCCGACCTGCTGTCGCAACTGTCGACCGAGCTCTGATCATGGCTGAACTCGCAACCGTCGCCCGCCCTTACGCCGAAGCGCTGTTCCGTGTCGCCCAGAACGGCGACCTGAACGCCTGGTCCGGCCTCGTCGCTGAACTGGCGCAGATCGGCGCCAACCCGGACCTGCAGGCTTTCGCCAGCAATCCGAACGTCACGCCGGCCCAACTGGCCGAGACGATTGCGTCGCTGGTCAAGTCGCCGCTGAACGCCGAAGCGCACAACTTTATCGCGATGCTGGCCGAAAACGGCCGCATCGCACTGCTGCCGGAAATCGGGGCCCAGTACGCCGTGCTCAAAAATGCACAACAGGGTGCCGCCGACGCGATCGTCTACAGTGCCTTCGACCTGTCGGCCGACCAGCTCAACCCGCTGGTCGCCTCGCTGGAAAAGAAATTTGGCCGCAAGCTGAACCCCACGGTCGAAGTCGACCCCTCGCTGATCGGTGGTGTGCGCGTGGTGGTCGGTGATGAAGTGCTGGATACCTCGGTCCGCGCGAAGCTGCAGCAGATGCACGCCGCGCTGGTGGCCTGAAGAGTGATCAACTGAGCACCGTCACCGCATCCGCGCCCTTGCCCTACGCATCAAGAAACTATTAGGAGTTAGCACTCATGCAACTTAATTCATCTGAAATCAGCGAACTGATCAAGAGCCGCATCCAGGGCCTCGAAGGTCAGGCTGATGTTCGCAACCAAGGCACGGTGATCTCCGTCGCCGACGGTATCTGCCGCATCCATGGTCTGTCGGACGTGATGCAGGGCGAGATGCTGGAATTCCCGGGCAACACCTTCGGTCTGGCGATGAACCTCGAGCGCGACTCGGTCGGCGCCGTGATCCTGGGCGCCTACGAGCACATCTCGGAAGGCGACACCGTCAAAACCACCGGCCGCATCCTGGAAGTGCCGATCGGTCCGGAACTGCGCGGCCGCGTCGTCAACGCACTGGGCCAGCCGATCGACGGCAAGGGTCCGGTCACCACCCAGCTGACCGCCCCGATCGAAAAGATCGCCCCGGGCGTGATCGCCCGCGAATCCGTGTCGCAGCCGCTGCAGACCGGTATCAAGTCGATCGACGCGATGGTGCCGATCGGCCGTGGCCAGCGCGAGCTGATCATCGGCGACCGCCAGACCGGTAAATCGGCTGTCGCCGTCGACGCGATCATCAACCAGAAGGGTCAGAACGTCACCTGCGTGTACGTTGCGATCGGCCAGAAGGCCTCGACCATCAAGAACATCGTGCGCTCGCTGGAAGAGCACGGCGCGATGGAATACACGATCGTGGTTGCCGCATCGGCATCGGAATCGGCCGCCATGCAGTACATCTCGGCCTACTCGGGCTGCGCGATGGGCGAATACTTCCGCGACCGCGGCGAAGACGCCCTGATCGTGTACGACGACCTGTCGAAGCAAGCCGTTGCCTACCGCCAGATCTCGCTGCTGCTGCGCCGTCCGCCGGGCCGCGAAGCGTATCCTGGCGACGTGTTCTACCTGCACAGCCGCCTGCTCGAGCGCGCCGCCCGCGTGAACGCCGACTACGTGTCCGCCTTCACCAACGGCGCCGTGACCGGCAAGACCGGCTCGCTGACCGCACTGCCGATCATCGAAACCCAGGCGGGCGACGTCTCGGCCTTCGTGCCGACCAACGTGATCTCGATCACCGACGGCCAGATCTTCCTGGAGACCTCGCTGTTCAACGCCGGTATCCGTCCTGCGATCAACGCCGGTATCTCGGTGTCGCGCGTCGGCGGTGCAGCACAGACCAAGGTCATCAAGAACCTGTCCGGCGGTATCCGTACCGACCTGGCGCAGTACCGTGAGCTGGCTGCGTTCGCGCAGTTCGCATCGGACCTGGACGAGTCGACCCGCAAGCAGCTGGACCGCGGCGCGCGCGTGACTGAACTGCTGAAGCAGAAGCAGTACTCGCCGCTGTCGACCTCGCTGATGGCGGCATCGCTGTTCGCCGTCAACAAGGGTTACCTGGACAATGTCGAAGTCAAGCGCGTGCTGGAGTTCGAACACGGCCTGCACAACTACCTGAAGTCGAGCCACGCCGACCTGCTGTCGAAGATCGAACAGACCAAGGCGCTGGACAAGGATGGCGAAGCGGCACTGTCCGCCGCCGTCGCCGACTTCAAGAAGTCGTTCTAAGCGCATTCTGACGGAATGCGGGATGGGGGCGTCATGCCCCCGTCCTCACAAGGAGTAAGGGCTCATGGCAGCAGGCAAAGAGATACGTGGCAAGATCAAGAGCGTAGAAAATACGAAGAAGATCACCAAGGCGATGGAAATGGTCGCCGCATCCAAGATGCGCAAGGCGCAGGACCGGATGCGCGCCGCCCGTCCCTACAGCGAGAAGGTCCGTAACATCACGGCCAACCTCGCCACTGCGAACCCGGAGTACACCCACGCGTTCATGGCGCAAGCCAAGGACGTCAAGGCGAAAGCCGTCGGCTTCATCGTCGTCACGACCGACAAGGGTCTGTGCGGCGGCATGAACACCAACGTGTTGCGCCAGGTGACGCAGAAGACCCGCGAGCTGGAAGCCGCGGGCAATCGCATTGAAGTCGTTGCAATCGGCAACAAGGGTCTGGGCTTCCTGAACCGCATCGGCGTGAAAGTGGTTTCGCACGTGACGCAGATCGGCGACACCCCGCACCTGGAAAAGCTGATCGGCCCGATCAAGGTCATGCTCGACGCTTACCAGGATGGTCAGCTGGACGCGGTGTACCTGTGCTACACCAAGTTCATCAACACCATGCGCCAGGAACCGGTGGTCCAGCAACTGCTCCCGCTGCCGGCCCAGCACCTGGAAGCCGACCGCGGCACCCACGCTTGGGATTACATCTACGAGCCGGACGCGCAAGTGGTCATCGACGAGCTGCTGGTGCGCTACGTCGAAGCGCTGATCTACCAGGGCGTGGCCGAGAACCTGGCGTCAGAGCAGTCGGCCCGCATGGTGGCGATGAAGGCCGCGACCGACAACGCGGGCAGCGTCATCGGCGAGCTGAAGCTGGTCTACAACAAGACCCGCCAGGCGGCGATTACCAAAGAACTCTCCGAGATCGTGTCGGGCGCGGCCGCAATCAGCGGCTAAGCGGCACCGGCGATCTCCCGAAACGACATTAAAACTATATCTGAAGGAACGAACATGGCTGATGGCAAAATCGTTCAGTGTATCGGCGCTGTGGTTGACGTGGAATTCCCGCGCAACGCGATGCCGAAGGTGTACGACGCACTGAAAATGGAAGGCTCCGCACTGACCCTGGAAGTCCAGCAACAGCTGGGCGACGGCATCGTCCGTACCATCGCACTGGGCAGCTCGGAAGGCCTGCGTCGCGGCATGATGATCCAGAACACCGGCAACCCGATCATGGTGCCGGTCGGTACCGCGACCCTGGGCCGCATCATGGACGTGCTGGGTAACCCGATCGACGAGCGTGGCCCGGTCAGCGCCGAGAGCACTGCCTCGATCCACCGTTCGGCACCGGCCTACGACGAGCTGTCGCCGTCGCAAGACCTGCTGGAAACCGGCATCAAGGTGATCGACCTGGTGTGCCCGTTCGCCAAGGGCGGTAAAGTCGGCCTGTTCGGCGGCGCCGGCGTCGGCAAGACCGTCAACATGATGGAACTGATCAACAACATCGCCAAGGCGCACTCGGGTCTGTCCGTGTTCGCCGGCGTGGGCGAGCGTACCCGTGAAGGTAACGACTTCTACCACGAAATGGCCGATGCCAAGGTCGTCGACCTGGACAACCTGCCGAACTCGAAGGTCGCGATGGTCTACGGCCAGATGAACGAACCGCCGGGCAACCGCCTGCGCGTCGCGCTGACCGGCCTGACCATGGCCGAAGCCTTCCGTGACGAAGGCAAGGACGTGCTGTTCTTCGTCGACAACATCTACCGCTACACCCTGGCCGGTACCGAAGTCTCGGCACTGCTGGGCCGTATGCCGTCGGCCGTGGGCTACCAGCCGACCCTGGCCGAAGAGATGGGCCGCCTGCAAGAGCGCATCACCTCGACCAAGACCGGTTCGATCACCTCGATCCAGGCCGTGTACGTCCCTGCGGATGACTTGACCGACCCGTCGCCGGCCACCACCTTCGCCCACCTGGACTCGACCGTCGTGCTGTCGCGTGACATCGCGTCGCTGGGTATCTACCCGGCCGTCGACCCGCTCGACTCGACCTCGCGCCAGCTGGACCCGCTGGTCGTCGGCGAAGAGCACTACGCCACCGCGCGCGCCGTGCAGGGCACCCTGCAGCGCTACAAGGAACTGCGCGACATCATCGCGATTCTGGGCATGGACGAACTGGCACCGGAAGACAAGCTGGTCGTCGCCCGTGCGCGCAAGATGCAGCGTTTCCTGTCGCAGCCGTTCCACGTCGCTGAAGTGTTCACCGGCGCACCGGGCAAGTACGTTTCGCTGAAGGACACGATCAAGGGCTTCAAGATGATCGCATCGGGCGAACTGGACCACCTGCCGGAGCAGGCGTTCTACATGGTCGGCACCATCGAAGAAGCGATCGAAAAGGCCAAGAAGCTGGCTGCCGGTTAATTCCGAGCGCCTCTTCAAAGGACACTTATGGCAAACACACTTCACGTAGACGTCGTTTCGGCCGAAGAGTTGATCTTCACGGGCGAAGCCGAATTCGTCGCGTTGCCGGGTGAATCGGGTGAGCTGGGTATCTACCCGATGCACACCCCCTTGATCACGCGCATCCGCCCGGGTGCCGTGCGCATCAAAGTCGCTGGCCGCTCGGACGAGGAATTCGTCTTCGTCGCCGGCGGCATCCTGGAGGTCCAGCCGAAAGGCGTGACCGTCCTGGCCGACACCGCGATCCGCGGCACCGACCTGGACGAGGCGAAAGCCCAGGAAGCCAAGCGCAAGGCCGAAGAGCTGATGCAGTCCAAGGACACCCAGATCGACTACGCCAAGGCGCAAGCCGAACTGGCGGCGGCGATCGCCCAGCTGGCGGCCATCGCCAAGCTGCGTCACAAGGGACGCTGATCGCCGGTTGGTTTGGCGATCAATGAAAAGGCAGCCTGCGGGCTGCCTTTTTTATTCTCCGCTTGGGTCCGGGATGTGTCCTGCGCCGTCCGCCGATATGAATCTGATAAGCTGGCGTCAACGACAACAGCGTCATCAGAACACGGGAACCCCATGCGCACCATCGAACAAATCCTCCGCACCGCCAGCAACGTGGCCGTGGTCGGGCTGTCCAGCAACCCCGAACGCACCAGCCACCACGTGGCGGAATACCTGCAGCAGCAGGGCTACCACATCATCCCGGTGAACCCGGTGTATGCCGGCCAGCAGATCCTCGGCGAGACCGTGCACGCGACCCTGCAGGACGCGGCCGACGCGCTGGCGCAGAACGGCCAGCGCATCGACGTCGTCGACTGCTTCCGCAAGTCCGAAGACATCCCGCCGATCGCCAAGGAAGCCATCGCGGTGCGCGCCGGCACCCTGTGGATGCAGCTCGACATCGAGAACCAGAAGGCGGCCAACCTGGCGCGCGCGGCCGGCCTGGACGTGGTGATGAACCACTGCATGCTGATCGAGCACCGCAAGCTGGATGCAGGTGCAGCATGAAGGCCCTGGAACGCTTCCGCGCCCCCAAGAACCTGGTCCTGGACGATGCCCGTGCCGGCGACAAGCCATTGCGCGACGACGACAACGGCAAGCTCAAGAACGGCGCCATCAAGGAGCGCGAGCGCGCCCTGACTGCCGAGCTGACCGGACAATCCGCCCAGCTGCAGGAAAAACTGTACGCCGCGCGCGAGCGCAAGCTGCTATTGATCCTGCAGGGGATGGACACCTCGGGCAAGGACGGTACCGTGAGCGCGCTGTTCTCGCACATCAATCCGATGGGATTGCGCGCCACCGCCTTCGCCGCCCCGACCGTGCGCGAAAAGTCGCACGACTACCTGTGGCGCGTGCACGCCCACGTCCCCGGCAACGGCGACATCGCGATCTTCAACCGCAGCCACTACGAGGACGTGCTGGTGCCGCGCGTGCTGGGCGACATCGACGGCAAGGAAACCAGGCGCCGCTACGCCCACATCCGCGACTTCGAACGCATGCTGCATGAAACCGGCACCACGATCATGAAGGTGTTCCTGCACATCTCGAAGGACGAGCAGCGCGAGCGCCTGCAGGCGCGGTTGGACGATCCGGAAAAGCACTGGAAGTTCGACCCGGCCGACCTCACCGCGCGCGAGAAATGGGACGACTACCGGCACGCCTACCAGGACGCGATCGAAGCCACCGACGCCGACCACGCGCCCTGGTATATCGTGCCGGCCGATTCCAAGACCCACCGCAACCTGATCGTCGCCCACCTGCTGCTCGAGACCATGCAGGGCATGCAGCTGGACTGGCCGGAACCGAAGGCTGACCTGTCCAAGGTCAAGATAGACTAGGATAGAATGAGGCTCCTTTACCGTTCGTCAACGCCACCGGCTGACTATCCCATGTCCAAGACCACCGCTCTGCTGCTGTCCCTCGGCGCCGCCATCGCCGCCACCTCCACGCCGGCGCCCGCCCTGGCCCAGGCTGCGGCACCCGCCGTGAAATCCGCGCCGGCCTCGTGCCCGGCCGTGCTGAAGCACAGCTTCAAGCGCCTCCAGGATGAAGCGCCGCAGGACCTGTGCCAGTACGCCGGCAAGGTGGTGCTGGTGGTGAACACCGCCAGCTACTGCGGCTTCACCAAGCAGTACGAAGGCCTGGAAAAGTTATACAGCAAATACGGCACCCGCGGCCTGGTGGTGCTGGGCTTCCCGTCGAACGACTTCAAGCAGGAAGATGCCGACTCGAAAAAGATCGCCGACCTGTGCTACAACACCTATGGCGTGAAATTCCCGATGTTCGCCACCACCGTGGTGAGCGGGACCGCGGCCAACCCGCTGTATGCGGAGCTGATCAAGGCGACCGGCAACCAGCCGAAGTGGAATTTCAATAAGTACCTGATCGACCGTAACGGCAAAGTGGTCGAGTACTTCCCGAGCAAGGTGACACCGGAGGATCCTGCGCTGGTGGGCAAGATCGAGCAGGCGCTGGGCGGCTGATAGCACGTCGTCCCCGCGCAGACGGGGACCCATGCTGAGGCACCGATCATGTCGTCGTTGAATCTGCCTGGCTGCCTGTGATAATGGGCTTCTGATGCTCAGTTCGCCAATACCGCCCGCAGCGGTCCGCGCAGCGCATTGCACACCACGATCTCCTGCGCCCGCAACAAGGTCTCGCGCGTGATCGGCACTTCGATCGCGTTCCAGGCCGGATCGTCCAGCAACACGCCGCGTAGTACGCCCGGCAGCACGCCGGCCGACAGCGGCGGCGTGTACCAGCGCCCTTTTACGCGCACGAACACGTTGCTGCGGCCGCCTTCGGTGAGCTCGCCGCGTCCGTTGAAGAACAGGGTGTCGAAGGCGCCCACGCTTTCGGCGGCCTTCCAGGCGGCGTCGTAGCGGCCGCGGACGCTGGTTTTATGGCGCAGGAACAGGTCGTCGGCATCGACCGGGTCGTCCGCCAGCAGCAGGCGCACCGGTTCCTGCAGCGGCGCCAGCAAGCCGCTCTGCACCACGATCTCGCCGTCCGGCCGCAGCGCCAGGCGCAGGCGGTGCGGCTGGCCGGGCGGCAGCACGCTGCAGGCGGCCTGCACGCCGGCGCGCGCCAGGTCGGGGCGCAGCGGATAGCCGAAGTAGTCGCTCGAGGCCTGCAGCCGCGCCAGGTGGCGTTCCAGGTGGCGGCAGCCGTCCTCGCGCGTGGCATACATCGTCTCGAACAGCTCGAAATCGTTCGGCAGCCCGGTCAGGAAGCCGGCCTTCAGCTGGCATTCGGCGTATTCGGCACCGGCATCGCTGTCGTGGACGATGCCGGCGCCCACGCCCAATTCGCCATGGCGCACGCCGCCATGCACCGGCTGCAGCACCAGGGTGCGGATCGGTACCGCCAGGCAGAAGTCGCCGACCTCGGCGCCACCGTCCGGAGGATCGATCCAGCCCAGTCCCCCCGTATAGATGCCGCGCGCGGCCGGTTCCAGTTCGCGGATGATTTCCATCGTGCGGCGCTTGGGGGCGCCGGTGATCGACCCGCA
>JAKOOD010000376.1 GCA_022701635.1 Burkholderiaceae bacterium
AGAGCCGCGAGACCGAGCTGGGCGGCTCCGATTCGATGCAGAACGGGATGGTGGCGCTGTTCTCGATGAGCGGGGACGCCAACCAGGCCGGCTTCGGCCTGAACGATTCGATCCTGTCCGGCTGCGATACGAAGCTCACCGACAGCGGCGGATACGCACTGGCGCCGGGCGCGCTGGCGGGGACCACGCCGCTGGCGCCGGTGGTGATCGAATCCAACGGCAGCGCCCCCGACCGCATCAGTTTCTATGCCGGCAGCTCGCTGACCGGCACCGCGACCCTGCGCCTGACGGCCGGCTATACCCACAACGCCGTCAGCGTCACCGTCGACCGTGTGCCCTACGGCTTTTCCCAGGGCGATGTGGTGGTGGTGGCGCCGGAAGCGGTGGGCGCGGGGCCCTGCGCGCTGGCGCAGCTGGCGAGCAATCCACGCGCACTGCTGCCGCCGCCAGGCCCGCAGTACGTCGACGTCGTGGGAGGCACCGACTACCGTTTCGACAGCCGCGGGCTGGACGCAAGCTTCACCGCCGGCCAGGCGCGCATGTTCAACCTGGGCAGGCCGGACGACCTGTCCTTCCACAGCTGGTCGGTATCGAACGGCTTCCTGAAGCTGCGCTCGACCGACATGGCCGGCTCCTCGAGGGACGCCGCGACGGTCACCGACAACATCGTGTCGATCAAGGCGCAGTACGGCTTCGATACGCGTACCGGCACCGCTTTCCAGCCGCAGAACGGCATGCAGGTGATGCGCTGGTCGCCGACCATGATCGACGCCGACGCCAACGGCACGATCGGCAACGCCGTCGATTACCAGCATGTCGCCGCGGTGCGCCTGGCCGTGGTCGCGCGCAGCAAGGCGGTCGAGCGCGGGGCGGCCGGCGCCACCTGTACCACGACCGCCGAAAAACCGCAGGTCTTCAAAACCGCCTCGCCGCAGAACGTGACCGCGGTGCCGGTGACCGTCGACGTCGCCGTGGCCGGCGATCCGAATGGGTGGCAGTGCTACCGTTACCGCGTGTTCGAGACGGTGGTCAACCTGCGCAACGCCGGCTGGAGGCCCGAAGCATGGAAAAAGTGATGCGCGCCCGCCAGCGCGGACTGGCGCTGCCGGTGGTCCTGATCATCCTGGCCGTGATGCTGGTGTCCTCGATCTACCTGATGAAATCGATCCATTCGACGTCGCTCGCCACCGGCAACCTGGCCTATGACGCCACGCTGAGCCAGTCGGTCGATCTCGGCCTGCACACCGGCTTCGACTGGCTGCAGGCCACGGCGCGCGCCAGCAAGATGATGCTCAACGCCGACAGCCCGGTCAACGGCTACGTGGCGCTGATGGACACCAGCAAGACGCCGCGCGACACCGGCTTCTGGGACGGCAGCAAGTCGATCAGCGCGCCGGACGGTAGCGCGATCGAGTACGTGATCCACCGCCTGTGCCTGGCGCGCCTGCCCTACGACGACGCCAGGAACCAGTGCGTGCAGACGGCAGCCAATCCGATGGCGCTGGGCAGTTCGGTGGCCGTCGGCAGCAGCCTGGCGGGCGATAGCGCCGACTACGCCGGCTCGCCGCAGGTGCACTACGTGATCACGGCGCGCCTGCGCGGCGCCAAGGGCGCCAGCGTCACCAACCAGATGATCGTGCTGATCGGGGCCTGAGCCCCGGCCTGAAGAACCGCCCGGCGCGCCCGCGCCGGGCCCATTTACGACTGACTCGCTTATGAAGAAGATCCTCGGCCTCCTCGGCTTCCTCTGCCTGCAATTGTGCGGTGCCGGCGCTTCGGCCGGCATCACCAGCATCGCCCAGCTGCCGCTGCTGAACATCAACGGCACCGGCAACGTCAAGCCGAACCTGATGCTGCTGTACGATAACTCGGGCTCGATGGCCTATCACTTCACGCCCGACTACGTCGACGACAGCTCCACCTGCCGCGCCGGCGCCACCATGGCCAGCAACGTCACCAATGGCGGCACGCGCGGCTGCACGATCGGCCAGCCGCCGTTCAACAGCGCCGATTTCAACCGCCAGTACTACGATCCGAAGGTGCGCTACCTGCCGCCGGTCGACGCCACCGGCGCCAGCTACCAGTCGATGACGCGCAGCTACACCAGCGGCTGGACCTCGGTCACCACCGACGGCTTCGGCATCAACAAGACCAACCTGCTGGGCGCCAGCGCCTCGAGCAGCAACCTGGCCACCGGCTTCCCCGACCTGAAGTGGTGCGACACCAACAACGCCAACTGCGGCTACAACACCGCCACCTACACCTATCCGACCGATTCGCGCTACACGGCGGTGGCGTATTCCACCAACCCGTACTACTACACGATCAACGTGGCCGAATGGTGCAGCGACGCCAACATGAAGACCTGCACCTCGACCGCGGTCGGCGCCGCCGCGCCGTCCGGCTTCCCGGTCCCGGCCAAGGTCCGCTGGTGCAAGGACCGCGCGCTGAGCGATTGCCAGGCCAAGTACGTGGGCGACTATAAATACCCGCGCTACGGCAATCCGAACGCGGTGCCGGTGGCCGCCTACGGCACCATCACCATCGGCGCCTCGCGCGACAACACCTCGCTGAATATCACCGCGGTGCGGGTGGCCGAGCCGGGCGGCTCGGTCACGATCACCAACGGCGCCGTCAACGCCAGCGGCGGCACCAACACCTCGGGCGAGCAGGCGACCATGGCGACCGCGCTGGCGGCATCGATCATCGCCAAGACCGGCCTCGCCAACCAGTACGTGGCCTGCGTCAAGACGCCGGCCAGCGGCTACGGCGTGCCGGCCTGTTCGGGCTACAACATCAACCTGGCCGCCAACAACATCGTCGCGGTGCTGCCGATCGACTGCGTTTCGGGCGTGACCGGCAAGACAGTGGGACAGTGCTCGCTGGTGTCCGACGACAGCCGCAGCGGCTGGGCCATCAGCGCGGACAGCGATTCCGCCGTGATCAGCGCCAACCAGCGGCCGACCGCGCTGGTGACGGTCAGCGGCAGTACCTCGCGCAACGCGGTGCTGAACCCGACCACCAGCCTTGGCGGCGCCACGCTGCTGAACGTTGCGGTCGCGCTGTCGAACCTGACCGTGAATACCGTGGCCTCGACGATCGTCGCCAAGATCGGCACCAGCGGCGACATCCAAGCCTACGTCGGCGGCAGCACCGCGACCGACTTGTGCGCACAGCAGGCCAAGAGCGTGATCTGCCTGGTCGACAACGTTTCCGTCAGCGGCGGCAAGGCCGTCAGCATGGGCAGCGTCACCGGCAACACCAACACGCTGAGCTTCGCCACCCAGCCGACCAGCACCCCGCAAGCGAGTGCGATCGACACCATCCCGACCTCGGCCACCCCGTTCGGCGCCGGCGCCGCGATCTTCGTGCGCACCGACATCGTGCCGGCCATGAACAGTTACCCGAAGGCGGTCAGGCGCACCGATTGCGCCGGCTCGACCTGCACCTACGACGAAGAGATGACCAACTTCGCCAACTGGTACGCCTATTACAAGTCGCGCAACCAGATGATGAAGACCGCGGTCGGCCAGGCCTTCCAGGCGCTGTCGTCGAACTACAACGTCGGCATCGTGTCGCTGTCGGTGGCCGCGGCGGAGGGCACGATGACCCCGCCGCGCGTCTTCTCCGGCAACAGCCGCAGCGACTGGTATGCGCGCCTGTATGCGATGAACGGCAACCAGTCGACCCCGATCCGCCAGGCGCTGCACGCGATCGGCAAGATGTACGCCAACACGGCCCCCTACGTGTTCGACCGCGACGCGGCGGCGGTGCAGTACCCGTGCCAGCAGAACTTCACCTTCATCACCACCGACGGCTACTGGAACGGCGGCGCGGCCGCCAGCGTGGTCAACAACGACAACGTCGAGAGCACGGCGCGCTTCTGCACCCGCGAAGCGGGGTGCGTCGACCCGGCCACCCAGACCTACAACTCGCTGGCCGACGTCGCCCTGTACTGGTACAACGGCGGGGCCAACTCGGGCGTGGCCTCGCTGCGCACCGACCTCGAGGACTGGACCAAGCGCGGCCTGGTGCCCGCCGCCAACGGCGACAACCAGCGCCTGCACATGAATACCTATGCGCTCGGCCTGGGCGTGGACGGTGTCATGAACTACGAAGCCAACTACGACACGCTGCCGACCCCGGGCGGCGACTTCTTCAACCTGAAGAACGGCGTGACGCGCGGCTGCCCGTGGAACAACGGCGGCGCCTACAACTGGCCCGATCCGAAGACCGGCGACAACAGCGGTTCGGCCGCCTACCAGTCGCGCGTGGACGACCTGTGGCACGCCGCCATCAACGGCCACGGCAAGTACTTCAGCGCGTCCGACCCGACCCAGGTGGTGCAGGGCCTGAGCACGGCGCTGTCGAACATCCAGGTGCGCGTCGGCGCCGCCGCGGCAGCCGCCACTTCGACCCCCAACATCTCGCAGGAAGACAACGACGTCTTCTCGTCGACCTTCACCACCGTGAAGTGGTTCGGCGAACTGTCGGACCGCAAGATCGATCCGGCCACCGGCATCGTCGGCACCAGCGTGGCCTGGACCTCGTCCGATACGGTCGGCCTGAAGGTCGGCACCACCAGCGATACCCGCGTGATCAAGATGCTCGACACCAGCACGGCGCCGATGGGCCTGAAGGATTTCAGCTATGCCGCGATGAGCGCGACCGAGCGCGGCTGGTTCGACAACAAGTGCGGCATGCTGTCCCAGTGCGCCGCCCTGACCGCCGACAACCAGGCGATCGTCAACAGCGGCGCCAACATCGTCAACTGGCTGCGCGGCCGCCAGGCCTACGCCGACGACAGCGTGCTGCGCGCCTATGCCCGCACCGACAAGACCCCTGCCGGCGCCAGCGCGCCGCTGCCGATCGTCATGGGCGACATCGCCTCGTCCAAGCCGGCCTACCTGCGCGAACCGAGAAAGGGCTACAGCAGCAGCGCCTACACCACCTTCAAGACGACCTGGAAGGACCGTACCCCGACCGTGTTCGTGGCCGCCAACGACGGCATGCTGCACGCATTCAACGCCAAGACCGGCGAGGAGACCTGGGCCTACGTGCCGCGCATCACGATGAAGAAGCTGGCGGCCCAGGCCAGCCTGACCTATGGCCTGAACCACCAGTTCACCACCGACGGCGCGCCCGAGATCGGCGACGTCATGATCGGCGGCGAGTTCAAGAGCCTGCTGGTGGCCGGCATGAACGCCGGCGGCCGCGGCTTCTATGCCCTCGACGTCACCGACCCGGCGGCGCCGAAGGCGCGCTGGGAGCTGTGCGCCGATGCCGCGCTGTGCGCGAATGCCGACGCCGATCTCGGCCTGTCGTTCGGCAACCCGCAGTTCGGCACCTGGAAGGACGCGAGCGGCGCCGAGCGCTGGGTGGTGTTCCTGACCTCGGGCTACAACAACGTGCCCGGCACCGACGGCGTGGCCGGCGGCGACGGCAAGGGCTACCTGTACGTGGTCGACGCCGGCACCGGCCAGATCCTGAAGAAGACCTCGACCGGCGCCGGCGATACCACGACCCCGTCCGGATTCGCGCGCGTCACCGCCATCACCTCGAACCCGCAGACCGACCCGCTGGTGACCTACGTCTACGGCGGCGACAACCTGGGCAAGATGTGGCGCTTCGACTTCAGCGCCGGCGGCACCCCGGCCGTGCTGCAGATGGGCGACGCCGACGCTACCCATCCGATCACGACCCGGCCGGAAGTCACCCTGTGCGCGGTGAACGGCCGCGACGCCGCCGGCACGGTCACGGCCGGCACCACCCGCGCCGTGGTGTTCGGCACTGGACGCCTGCTCGACCTGAGCGACATCGCCGACGTGACCAGGCAGAGCGTCTACGTGCTGAAGGACCGCGGCACCGGTATCTCGTCGGCCGACTGGCGCAATGCGGGAGCGATGGCGCAGCAGAGCCTGAGCACCACCGATGCCGGCAACTACAAGATCGGCGGTCCGGCGGTCGACCTCAGCACCCAGGCCGGCTGGTACGTCGACCTGGACCAGAACCGCGGCGAGCGCGTCAACCTCGACCCGAAGGTGGTCTCGGGCACGCTGAACGTGGTCAGCAACATCCCGACCAATTCGAGCGCCTGCTCGGTCGGCGGCACCAGCAACCTGTACCAGCTCGACGTCTGCACCGGCAAGCCGCTGCTGAACGACCAGACCGACGGCATGATCGGCGGCCGTTCGCTGTCGAACACCGCGGCGGCGGTCGGCTTCATCATCGTGCGCCTGCCGAGCGGCGCGCTGAAGCTGGTGGCGACCACCGCCGATGGTAACAACACCACCAAGGAACTGCCGTCGGCCAAGGACCAGGATGCGCGTAAGACCGGCTGGCGCCGGGTCCGCGACTGAGGCGCGGCTGGGTAGCGACGAAGGCGCGACCGGGCGCTTCTACTGCGCGGCTGCCGCCGGCGCCGCCGGCGCCGCCGCGATGGCGCTGACGGTCTGGGTCGACACGCTGCCGTCGGCGCCGGTCAGGCGCAACTGCACCGGCAGCCAGCCGCGCGCCGGCGCCAGCCAGACCTCGAGGCGCGGCCGGCCCGGCTGCGCCGGCTGCGCCAGGTGCCAGGCCTCGATCGGACCGAGCGCCGTGGCCAGGGTCTCCACCCCGGCCGCCTGGAAGCGTTCGATGGTCGCCTCGAGCGGGCCGGCGACCACCACCTCGACCGTCCCGCGCAACTGGTCTGGCTGGCCCAGGCCGATGCCGGCCAGCTGCATCAGCAGCGAGGCGCGGTCCTGGATGCCGAGGCTGTCCGGCACGCTGCGGCCGCTGGCACGGAAGCGCACCTCACCGTTGTCGAACTCGGTGACGCTCGGACTTCCTCCATTTTCCTCGGACGCGCTGCGCGGCATCACGCCGGCATCGCCGCTGCCGCCCTGGCTCGACAGCCGGCCCAGTACGCCGTCCACCCGCAATTGATAGCGTTCGCCGTCGCTGCGCCAGTCGATCTGCGCCGCGGCCAGCGTCTGCGGCGCGGCGCCCGGGGCCTGGCGCGTCTGCGTGTAGGTCAGCAGCACCGGCTCGGGCATGCGCACGCGGTAGCGGCTGGGCATCTGCACCAGCGGTGCGGCGTCGGCGGGGACATCCGGCGCGGGCTGGCCGGCCGGCGCCGCCGCGGCGGCGGGCAGGGATGGCGCCGCGGATGCCGCCGTCGCAGCGGCAGCGACAGCCGGCGCCGGGGCGACGAGCGGCGCCGGATGCGGTGCCGGTGCCGGGGCAGGGGCCGGCGCCTGCGCGGCTTCGGGGGACTGGCGGCGTCCGTCCTCGCGCCGCGGGGTGTCGGCCGGCATCAGGCGCAGCACCAGGTCTTCGGCCGCCGGTCTTCCCTGTCGCCCGGCCGGCGGCGCGCCATCGGTGCCGGCGAACCAGGCCAGCAGCGC
>JAKOOD010000399.1 GCA_022701635.1 Burkholderiaceae bacterium
ACCACTTCACCGCCTACGTGCGGCGCTGGCTGGTCGAATGGGCCGACAAGAACGACGCTGACCTGCAGCAGGACGGCCTGGTGGTGCAGACCACGCTCGACTACGATCTGCAGCAGGACGCCGTGCGCGCGGTGGAACGCCAGGCCGATGCGCTGCAGGCGATCGCCGACGTCGACTGGGCCCACCCCTGGCAGGTGAATGCCAGCCAGCCGCAGACCTACATCGCGATGCGCGAGAACGTGACGCCGTTCGAGTACTTCTGGCAGTCGCACGGCGAGCTGCTGAACGCCTTCGTGCGCGAATCGGGCGAGTACCGCAAGGCGGTCGACGCCGGCGACAAGCCGGAGGCCGTACTGAAGCGCCTCAAGGGCAACCGCGAGTTCATGCGCAACCTGAAGGTCGCCAAGTCGCGCCTGGAAGCCGGCTTCGTCGCGATGGACCCGGCCAGCGGCGAAGTCAAGGCCTGGGTCGGCAGCCGCAACTTCCAGCGCGAACAATATGACCACGTGAACCAGGCGGCGCGCCAGCCCGGGTCCACCTTCAAGCCGATCGTCTACGCGGCCGCGCTGGAAAAGGGCATCGCCCCCGAACATCCCTACCGCGACGCGGTCACCAGCATCCGCTTCGGCGACGGCACCGTCTGGCGCCCAACCGACATGAGCGGCACCACCGGGCGCACCCTGACGATGCGCGACGGCCTGGTGTTCTCGAAGAACACCATCACCGCGCAGGTGATGCAGGACGTGGGCGTGGCGCCGATCGTCAAGCTGGCCCAGAACATGGGCGTGCGCCAGTCGAAGCTGGCCCAGGTGCCATCGATCGCGCTCGGCACCAGCCCGGTCACGCTGCTGGAAATGGTGAGCGCCTATTCCACCATCGCCACCCAGGGCGAATACCGGCACCCGGTGTTCGTCCGCAGGATCACCGACCGCGACGGCAAGGTCATCGCCGATTTCGGGTCGCAGCAGCCGCAGCGCGTGCTGTCGCAGGCCTCCGCCGTCACGCTGCTCGACATGATGCGCGGCGTGATCAACCGCGGCACCGGCACCGCGATCCGCTACAAGTTCGGCATCACCGCCGACGTCGCCGGCAAGACCGGTACCACCCAGAACAATGCCGACGGCTGGTTCATCATGATGCACCCGAACCTGGTGGCGGGGGCCTGGGTGGGCTTCAACGACAACCGCGTGACGATGCGCTCGAACTACTGGGGCCAGGGTGGCCACAGCGCGCTCCTGCTGGTCGGTGACTTCTTCAAGGATGCGCTGGCCAGCGGCAAGGTCAGCGCCGATGCGCTGTTCCCGGGCGGCCAGAAGGCGGCGCCGGTGATCCGCCGCGAGGAAGTGCCGGTCGAGGAAGACATGGAAGAAGGCGGCGACATGGAACAGGAAGGCGGTACGCCTGCCGACGAGCCGGTGCGCCCGAGCCCGGAGCAGGCGCCGATGCCGGAACCCGAGCAGGAGCCCTTGCCGCCGGGGCAGGGCAGCCAGTTGCCCAATGATGCTTGAGGTGATTTACCGTGACGGGAACGAAAATGCAGGAGCGAATTTTCGTGACGCGAACGAAATAGCAGTGTGGAGGGGTTCCCCGTCCACCCGGTGATCGTCGGCGGGCGATGAGCGCCACGCGGACGGCAGCGCTTTTTCGGATGTGCGTCGAACGCGTGGACGGCGGGGACGTCCACGCTACCGGCTACTTACAGGATCGGCGTACCGCCGGTCACCGCGATGCGCGCACCCGACACATAGCTCGCCTCGTCGGTCGCCAGCATCACGTACACCGGCGCCAGTTCCTTCGGCTGCCCGGCACGCTTCATCGGCGTCTCGGCACCGAAGCTTTCGACCTCTTCCGGCGGCATGGTCGACGGAATCAGCGGGGTCCAGATCGGACCCGGCGCCACCGAATTCACGCGGATGCCTTTTTCGGCCAGCAGCTGCGCCAGGCCGGCCGTGAAGTTGGCGATCGCGCCCTTGGTGGTGGCGTAGGCCAGCAGCTGCGGCGTCGGCTTGTCGGAATTGATCGAGGTGGTGTTGATGATGCTCGAGCCCGGCTTCATGTGCTTCACCGCCGCCTTGCAGATGTAGAACATCGCGCTGATATTGACCGCGAAGGTGTGTTCCCATTCATCGTCCGGGATTTCCTCGATCGATTCGTGGCTCATCTGGTAGGCGGCATTGTTCACCAGCACGTCGATGCGGCCGAATTCCTGCACCGCCTTGTCGACCAGCGCGCGGCACACGTTACGATCGGACAGGTCGCCCGGGAACAGCACCGCCTTGCGGCCGGCCTCGGTGACCAGGCGCGCGGTTTCCTGCGCATCCTCGTCCTCGTTCAGGTAGCCGATCAGGACGTCGGCGCCTTCGCGCGCATAGGCCAGGGCGACGGCGCGGCCGATGCCGGAGTCGGCGCCGGTGATGACCGCCGCCTTGCCGTCGAGCCGGCCGCGGCCGACGTAGCTGCTTTCACCGTGGTCGGCCTTCGGGGTCAGCTGTGCTTCGGTGCCCGGGGGCTGCTGTTGCTGTGCGGGGAATTGCTTTTCTTCGGGCATTGCTTTCTCCTTTTGAAACGTGAGTGGGCATTCTAGGCGCCACGAATCAGGGATGGCGCTCGCGTGCCGCCAGGAATCCCGTAGGTGGGCGCGTTGACACCCTCGGTGCCGGCCGGCGTACGGGCGTCGCCCTTGGCGGCCTGCTCGTGCAGCATGAATTCCTGGGCACGCGGCGCGGTCGAGATGCTCAGGTCGCGCAGCATCGCCATGGTTTCCAGCAGCACCGCCTGCTGGGTCGACAGGAACAGGCCGTAGTTGGCGTCCTGCAGGTTGTAGACGATGTCGTACTCGATGTAGTCCTGGGTCATCGTGGTCAGGTTGACGTGGTCGAACTTGACCTGGTCCTTGGCCTGGATGATGGCGCTGAGGCGCTCCGGCACCTTGGCCGCGAGTTCGGGTGCGGTGGACGGGTTGACGCGCAGCGTGTACTGCACGCGGCGGGTCGACTGGCGCTTGAAGTTGTGCACCACCTTGCGCAGCAGTTCGGCGTTGGCGATCACGATCTGCTCGCCGGACAGGGCGCGGATGCGGGTGGTCTTCAGGCCGACGTGCTCGATCGAGCCGGAGAACTCCGGCACCGAGATCGAATCGCCGACCTCGAAGGGCTTGTCGAGCGCGATCGACAGCGAGGCGAACAAATCGCCGAGGATGTTCTGCACCGCCAGCGCGACGGCCACGCCACCGATGCCGAGGCTGGCCACGAAGGTGGTGACGTTGATGCCCAGGTTGGACAGCATCGCCAGCAGGAAGATGGTCCACACGCTCCACTGCATCGCCCAGATGACGAGGGTATGCGCGACCGAGACCTGGTCGTCTTCGCGACCCTTGCCGTGCACCTGGAAGTAGCGGCGCGCGCTGACGTCGATCGCGCGGTGCAGCCACAGCGCGATCTGGGCGCCGAGGGTCAGGAACCACAGGTGGCCGACCCGGGTGTCCCAGGGCGGCGGCAGGTTCAGCACGGATACGCCGATCAGGATCGAGGTCGCCAGGATGGCCAGCTTGCTGGTACGCGCCAGCGTGTGCCGCAGCACGTCGACGAGGGGCGCGTGGGCGCGCGCGCCGTCGAGCGCGTCGAGGCGGCGCCGGAACAGCATCACGGCGCCGTGGATGAGGGTGAAGCTGACCACCGCCGCGCCGATGGCGAAGGCGAGGTTGGTCCAGCTAATGTCGAGGGAAGAGAAATAGCCGCGGAGTGTCATTGGGCTCCTTTCGAATAGGTGGCGTCGAGGCGCGGCCGACAGGGCGGCCGGTGCAGCGGCATGGAGGATGGACGCGTGCCGCGTCCAGGGAGATGGCGGAGCATGCTCCGCCCCGGCGGTGCCGGGCGCGGAGTAGTGCGGTAACGCTTAGTGCTTGTTGCCGGTCAGGTGCTGGCGCACCGTGTTCACGCTGCTGCTGCCGGCCGACTTGACCGCGCGCTCGAGTTCTTCCTTCGAGACGCCGAGGGTCTTGGTCCAGTACTGGACTTCCCACGGCTCATGCAGATTGATGCGGCTGCGGTCCTGCGGACCACGGTTGTGCAGATCGTCGGACATGATGGGCTCCTTTACTTTACGTTTATACCGGTGCCAGGATGCCATCCGCCGGGCAGCGCTTCCGTTCGCTGCTTCACCTTGCCTTCGCATTCTTTGCGGCAAGGGTAATAGCGGCACAGGCGCTGCCGAAGGCGGCGTTTTGCGGTACTCTATTGTCATTGGCTTAACAAGACGGTAAAAAGGAGACCTTGCATGACCAAGCCCTATGACACCACCCAGCCCGAACGCGGCGCGATCGACGCGCACGCCGGTATCGTGGCCCTCGATTTCGGGACCAACTGGTGCGGCTACTGCAACGCCGCGCGCGACGACATCGTGGCGGCCGTGGCGGCCCATCCCCAGGCGGCGCACATCAAGGTCGAGGACGGGCCGGGCCGGCCGCTGGGACGGTCGTTCCGCATCAAGCTGTGGCCGACGGTGGTGGTGCTCAAGGATGGCAAGGAAGTGGCGCGCGTGGTGCGCCCGGCCGACAGCCGCGAAGTCGCCGACGCGCTGAGCCAGGCGGAGCGCGCATGAGCAAACAGCCGCCCCCGAGCGCAGGCAGCGCCACCAACCGCCCGGCGACCGTCCTGTTCGCCAGCCTGATCGGCACCACGATCGAATTCTTCGACTTCTATATCTACGCCACCGCCGCGGTGCTGGTGTTCC
>JAKOOD010000405.1 GCA_022701635.1 Burkholderiaceae bacterium
GCCTGATCCGCGACCTGGGCCTGGATATACTCCCGGTCAGCGGCTGCCCGTATTTTTGCCGCCAGCGCGTGGTACTGGTATTCGACCGCGCGCATGCGCCGGGCTGGGTCGCGCAAGTGGCCAAGGGCGCTCCCTGGCCGCCGCTGGAGGATGCACGCGCCTGACTTGGCCACCGTACGCAGACGCTCGCCTCCCGGCCAGTGCGCGTCGCTGATGGCCGGGACCTGGAACCTGTGAGGCATACCCCGGGTGGCGAGGGCATATCCGATCCCCGGCTACATTCTCGGGGAGCGCACATACATGCCTGCACCAGAGAGAACACGCACCCTGTTGGTTTTTTGACAGATTTGATGATATGTTGGTGGAAAAAATCGACACGGTGAAACGGGCGTGGTAAGTTTCTTCTGTTCAATTTTAGTTGTTTAATAGAAATTTTGCCGAATATGCTCTTCAGGCTGATATCACTGCACCTATTCCCGCCCCGCCATGCCGTTCATGGTGCCACTTTGTTTTTCTTGCTGGCCTGCATGCATATCCATGCAGCCGCACAGGTCAAGTGGTCTTTCGGCGGATTCGGCACATTCGCTGCCACGCATGCGACGACGGACCAAGGCGACTACACGGCCAATCCCAACTCACCTGGCGAAGCCGGCCATTCAAAAAAATGGGCCTTCGACGTGGATAGCAGGCTCGGCGCCCAAGTCAACGCCCAATTCGACAAGCGTTGGTCAGCGGTGGTGCAAGTAACCCAGGAAAAAAGTGTCGACAACGATTACAAGACCTTCCTCACCTGGGCCAATGTCAAATTCCAAGTGACGCCGGAGATTGCCCTGCGTGCCGGACGGATCGCGTTGCCCTTGTTTCTCATGGCGGACTATCGCAAGGCCGCTTATGCCTTGCCTTGGCTACGCTCGCCGGTGGAGTTGTACAGCCTCATCCCTATCTCGAACAGCGACGGCATCGATGCGACCTACCGCTGGCAAGTCGGGACCGTGAAAAACGAAACACAAGTATTGCTCGGACGTGCACATGTCCAGCTGAACAAGGACTTCAAAGGCACTGCCAGGACCATCGCGGCCATGACACATAACATGGTCACCGGTGCGTTGACGCTGCGCTTTACCGCATCCCAATCACAGCTTGCGGTGCCGGGTACGGAGGAATTGTTCGACAGCCTGCGCGCCTTCGGTCCGGCGGGGGAATCCCTGGCCGCCCGTTATGATCCCACCAAGCGCCAGGTAAGGGTGCTCAGCGCCGGTTTCAATTACGATCCGGGGAACTGGTTCCTGATCGGGGAAAGCGGCCGCATTAATACCAGATCGATACTGGGTGACCAGACCGCCTCCTATCTATCCGGAGGCTACCGATTCGACAGGGTGGCTCCCTACGTGACCTATGCGCACCTGGTGGCCAACATGCCCACGCACACGGCGGGGATCCCGCTGGACGGTATGCCACCCGAGGCTGCGGGTGTGGCAGGTTTTCTCAACGAACAGCTGAATCTCCAATTGCATCAGATCGGTATCCAGGACACCGCCAGCATCGGCGTGCGCTGGGACTTGGCGCCGAATATGGCGTTCAAGGCGCAAGTCGATCACGTTACCCCCAAGGGCGGCTCCATCGGCACCCTGATCAATGTCCAGCCGGGATTCAATGCAGGACAATCGTTCCGCGTGGTCAGCGTCGGGCTGGATTTCGTATTTTGAGCGGGGCTAAGACGATGATACGAATATTCCACCTTGTGTTTATCTTGACCCTGGCATTCTCGAACAATGCAGCTGAAGCGGCTGATCTGGTGGTGATCGTCTCGGCGCGCACCTCGTTGACCGTCCTGCGCGTCGACCAGGTGGCTGACATTTTCCTCTCCCAGACAAGCCGCTTCCCGGACGGCAGCGAGGCCGTGGCGGTCGACCAGAAACTGGGTTCACCACTGCGTGACGAGTTCTACGACAAGGTGGTTCACCGGTCACGGGCACTCATGAAAGCCTATTGGACAAAACTGATTTTTACAGGCCGAGGACAGCCGCCGAACGAGGTGGATGACAATGCGAGCATGCGCAAACTGGTGGCCGACACGCCGGGCATGATCGGCTACATCGAACGCGCGGATCTGGACCCGAGCGTGCGCGCGGTACTCCTCGTGCGCTGACGGATTTCTACCGGCATGCGGGCAGGTGATACAGGCGCCTGGCGGATGGTTCGCGCCGGCACGACGGACGGCTCTCGACCAGGCCGTCCCGCTTCACGCAGGGTCGCAATGCGGCAACGCGTGATGCGCGCACTGCTGTCCCGGTGACTCAACTGAGGTCGTGCAGATCTTTCTTTAGAGCCTGTGTCAGTGCAAATTCGCTGAACCTGACATCGAGCCCTTGACCTTTCGGTGTGCAGCACATCGGACCGACAGCGTATTCGGCCGCATCCGGGAACGGCGCCAGCCGGAGCATCGGCCAGTTCTTCTTGTCGACGGAATACTGGGCGCGTACGACACCGTCGCTCACCGTGATGCGAATCCAGAACCCGTCCTTGTAGGCGGGCGCGGGCATCACGCTCCAATCTGACTTCCCGTTCGTCAGGACGGTACTGAACATGGGTTGTCCGTCCGAAAATTCAGCGCCTACCTTGATCCACGTTTTTTCGTCGATGCGGACCATCAGCCCGGCCTGGTCATACAGATCCTTGAAATCGGCATGGATGCGCACCTGCGCCGTAAAGCCCCTGTTGACCTTTTTCGCGAAAAAGTGCCCGTTATCGTGGATGAAGCCATAGCTCGTGATTCGCCAGAAATCGGTATCGTGGGCAGTGGTCACGTACAGGGTGTCTTCGACAATACGCGATCGCGGAGGAGAATTCATCCAACTGCAGCCGGCGAAGCTGGTGCCGGAGGTCTCGAGGTTCTGTGGAACGGATCGTGGCATTTTTTTGTCTTTGGATAGGGCTTGCGTGGAGAACGCAACCAAGGGGATAGCACGCAAAATTGTACGACGGCGCATGGCAAGGTTCCTTAGATGTTATAGCGCATCCGCGACCACATCCGACGCGCGCGGGAATTGGTAAAGCGCAGCCTTTTTCGCAGCTTCCCGCGGTCGATATGGCAACGTCGATGACATGCCGTACACCGATGCGTCACTCTGCGGTACGGCCCGGCCAAGCATAGCATTTCGATACAGTCGAAATGTCATCGATTGTCACGAGCGCGGCTTTCCGAACCGGCACTGGCATGGAAAATAAGCAGTTTGGCAGTCCGGCAACATGCTATGCTGGCCAAGTTGGCCACGATCGACAGACCATGGCTTCGTCTTGACGCTGGCATTGAACATCAGGAGCAAACCGATGACCGAGATGACCTTGGGTGCCAGTCGCGCACTGCGTGCCACAGGAGCGATGTTCTTCGCCGTCTTCGGCGGTATCTGGCTGGAGGGCTGGGCGATCGCGAGCGCCCGATCGCTCGCGACGGAAGCCTCGATTGCCTTGTGCGCCGTCGCGCTTGCCGTTGCCGCCTATGTCATCTACAAGCGCCATGCCGTGGAATTGGCCGCGCGACCGGATACGCCCAAGAGCCGACGCGCCAAGCGGGTATTTCATACCGTCAATGCGATGCAATGGGTACTGATCTTCATCGGCGCCAACCTGCTCTCACGTCACGGGCTGAGTGCGTGGATCGTACCAATGATCATACTTGTGGTAGGACTTCATTTCCTACCGCTTGCCTTTGTTTTTTCGAACCGCCCACATTATGTGACGGGAGCCGCATTGATGCTGCTCGGCTTGGCGTACCCCCTCGTGTCGCCTGCCGGCCCAGCCGATCCGATTGGACTACTCGGTGCCGGGCTGATCTTGTGGCTTAGTGCCAGCTGGGCGCTGAGGCGCCGTTAGCACGTCGCCATGCCGGTCTTGTAGCAGCACCCCAATGTGAAACCCCATTGTCGCTTGCATCGCCCGAATCGCACGCTGTGCACACCCACAAGGATCAGAAATAATAACCGGCCTGCAGGTTGATCCTGCGCGTGAAGCCGTCATGCGCGGCGGACGTCGACGCCAGTCCGCCGCCATCCGGCGACAGGTAGGGATGGTGCTTGCCCAGCATGAAGTCGGCATAGAAGGTCCACTTCCCCGACGAAAAACGCATGCCGGTCACGTTTTGCACCGAATTCTTCCAGGCGCCGCTGCGCTTGCGCAGCACGCTGTAGTCGTTGTACACCCGGAATCCGCCGAACGGGCCGAGGCTGCCCGGCAGTTCGCGGCTGACGTTGACCAGATAGATGTCGCCTTGCGATGCCACCGGAAACGGATAGCCGAATGCGCCGAGCATGACGAAGCTGTTCGGATCGAGGCCGCCATAGGTCTGGTCTGGGCCATGGGCGGTACCGTAGCGATAGCGCAGCGCCTCGAGCATCACCTTGACCGGACCGAGGGTCCCCTGGGCATGCACCGCCATGGCATGGCGCCGGGTCCGGGTGCCGCGGCCGTTGTCGATCGCCCCCGTCAGGCCGGACACGCCGATCTCGTCGTGGTCCCCGGGCCCGACGTGCCACGCCATGCGCCCCACCAGCGTATCGCGCTCGCGGTCGCGCTGGCCGGTGCCATAGCCCTGTGCGTCGTCGTCCGGGACGATGTTGTAGGAATAGCGGTTCGACGCGGCGGCCGTGTTGCTGCCGCCACCATACGAGCCGCCGTCGCGCGGATAAAAAGCGAGTTGCCACTCGAAGGCACCGGGACGGCTCAGGTAAGTCACGCCGAGGTCGTACTTGTCTTCCAGGCCGGCATAAAAGGCGATCGATTCGTAGAAATTATTCGACGCCAGCGGCTGCAGGCCGAAGGGATTGCGGTCCAGGCCCACATGCAATTCACTCTTGTCGGCCAGGCGGATGCCGGCCCAGCCATGATGCAGGAAGTGTTGCCAGTAACCGCCCTGGCCTTTCGGAAAACGGTTGTAGCGGTACTGGGCCGAGCCGATCAGCGTACCGTCGTCGTAGTTCAGGTCCAGGCGCGCGGTATCCAGGCCGACAAAGCCGCTCCGGTACTCGTCTTGCCAGCTCTTGTGGACGTAATTGAAGCGGATCGCGCCACCGACTGTCAGCGCCGAAGCGGGTGGCTCATCGGCCCAGGCCGGATTGGCAAACAGGCCGCCTGCGGCGAACGCGGCGGCAATGATTCTCCTGATAACGATACTCATAACGCTGTGTGAAATTCCAAGATCGACTGCGCCGGACGCGACAGCGGCGAACGGGCATAGGTGCAAAGCGCCA
>JAKOOD010000406.1 GCA_022701635.1 Burkholderiaceae bacterium
ATCATTGTACCGGTGCGGCGGTCCTATACTGGATTTCGTTCTTCCCCACCCACGACCGGAATCCCATGCACGATCTCGCCGACATCGCCGACTGGCTGCAAACCAACGCCATCCACCACACTTCCGCGGTCCACGACACGCTGCCGGACCCGGTCTTCCGCGTCAATGGCGAAGCCGCCGTGTCGTTCAGCACCAACAACTACCTGGCGCTGGCCAACCACCCGCGCCTGGTGACGGCGGCCAAGGCCGGCCTCGAACGCTACGGCGTCGGCAATTGCGAGTCGCGCCTGCTGGGCGGCGACTTGCCGGTCTACCGCGAACTCGAGCGCCGCCTCGCCGCGCTCAAGCACAAGACCGACGCCGTGCTGTTCGTGACCGGCTACATGACGAATATCGGCGTGCTGTCGACGCTGGTGAAGGCGGGCCTGCTGGCGCGCCTGCACGGCTACCGTCCCAAGAAGCGCCGCAAGTACGCCTACTTCACCGACGAGTACAACCACATCAGCATCCGCGAAGGCATCCTGATGTCGGGCGCCGACAAGCATACCTACCGCCACGCCGACATGGACCACCTCGAGTCGCTGTTGAAGGCGGCGGACGGCATCAGCCCGATCATCGTCAGCGACGGCGTGTTCAGCATGGAAGGGACGATCGCGCCGCTGCCCGATCTGACCTTCCTGGCCGAGCGCTACGGGGCCATCCTGTACATCGACGACGCCCACGCCACCGGCATCCTGGGCCGCAGCGGCGGCGGCACCTCGGAGCACTTCGGCTGCTACAGCCCGGCCATCATGCAGATGGGGACCTTGAGCAAGGCGCTCGGCGCGATCGGTGGCTTCGTCGCGATGGAACGCGAGATGGCCGACGTGCTGCGCCTGACCAGCTCCGCCTACGGCTTCACCTGCCCGCCGCCGCCGGACCAGGCCAACGCGCTGCTGGCCGCGCTCGACCTGCTCGAGGAAGAGCCGGAGCGCCGCATGCGCCTGTGGGACAACCAGCGCTATTTTGTGGAGCGCATGCGCCCGCTGGGTTACACCCTGACCGCCACCGAGACGCCGATCGTGCCGGTATTGATCGGCGACGCCGCGCAGTGCCAACGCTTCGCGCTGGCACTGCGCGGCGAGGGCATCCACGTCGACGCGATCCAGTTCCCGGCAGTGCCGACAGGGCAGGCGCGCCTGCGCTTCATGCTGAACGCCGCCCATACGCGCGCCCAGATCGACCATGTGGTGGACGTGATGGCGCGCCTGGCCGGCACGCTGTGAGCGCCACCGTGATCCATAGGTTGCCATGCCTGCCGCATGCTATAGTCGGCCGCGCCGCCCCTGACATTCAAATCGCCGAACCATGCTGAATTGCCTCGTGATCGAAGACGATGCCGAAACCCGCGACTACCTCGCCAGCGGCCTGCGCGCCGCCGGCTATGCCGTGGTCGCGGAACACAACAGCGAAGCCGGTGCGCGCCGCCTGCTGGAAGCGCGCTGGGACGTGGTTGTGCTCGACCGCATGCTGCCGGGCCACGTCGACGGCATCGGCCTGCTGGAACAGATGCGCGCCCGCGGCGACGCCACCCCGGTGCTGATCCTGTCGGCGCTGAACAGCGTCGACGAGCGCGTGCGCGGCCTGCGCGCCGGCAGCGACGACTACCTGACCAAGCCCTTCGTGATGTCGGAACTGCTGGCGCGCGTGGAAAACCTGTGCCGGCGCACCGCCTGGTCGCGCGAAACCAGCCTGCTGCAGGTGGCCGACATGCAGCTCGACTTGCGCACCATGCGCGTCACGCGCCACGGCAGCCCGATCGCGCTGCAGCCGCGCGAATTCCGCCTGCTCGAATACCTGATGCGCCACGAAGGCCAGATCGTCACCCGCACCATGCTGCTGGAAGGCGTGTGGGAATACCGTTTCGACCCGCAGACCAACGTGATCGACGTCCAGATCAGCCGCCTGCGCAGCAAGATCGACAAGGACTTCAGTCCGCCGCTCATCCACACCGTGCGCGGCGCCGGTTATCTGTTGAGCGCCGCGCCTTCGCATGGCACCACGGCTTAGCCTGCGCGGCTCGATCGCCGCCCGGCTGGCGGTCGGCTACGGCGTGCTGGTCGCGGCGGCGATGGCGGCGCTGTCGGCCATCGTCTACTTCGGCACCGTCGGCGTGTTCGAGCGCTCGATCGACAACACCATCCTGGGCGCCGAGGCGCGCCTGACGGGCGCCTGGCGCGAAGGCGGCCGTCCCGCGCTGGTGGGCGAGATCGACGTCCAGCTGCACGACCTGAACGATACCGACACCGAGATGCTGGGCCTGGTCGGCGCCGACGGGCGCCTGGTCGCCGGCAACCTGGGCAGCTGGGACCCGGCGACGCCACCCGCCGACCTGACCACCGGCCGGCTGGTGTCCGTGCGCATGGCGCGCCGCGGGGCGCCGGCGCCGGTGCCGGTATCGGTGCGCCTGGTCGTGGTCGGCCTGGAGGACGGCAGCCGCCTGGTGGTGGGGCGCGACCTGGTCGACGTCGATGCGATCCGCAGCGTGGTCGAGCATGCGCTGCTGGTCAGCGCGGCGGTCTCGATCCTGCTGGCCTTCTTCGGCGCCCAGCTGTTCCGCGGGCGCCTGGAAGCGCGCATCGGCGAGATCCGCCGCACCACCGCGCGCATCGCCGCCGGCGAACTGTCGAGCCGGATCGGGGTGCAGGGCCGCGACGAATTCGCGCACCTGGGCCAGGACATCAACCGCATGCTCGACCGCATCGAAGCGCTGATGGAAGGCGTGCGCCACGTCTCCAACTCGATCGCGCACGACCTGCGCACGCCGCTCGGCCGGGTGCGCAACCGCCTGGACCGGGCGCTGCAGTCTTCGGTCGACCCGGACGCGCTGGTGCTCGATGCGCGCATGGCGATCGAGGACATCGACGGCGTGATCTCGCTGTTCGACAAGCTGCTGCAGATCGCCGCGCTGGAAGCCGGCGTGCGCGCCGGCAGTGCCGAGACGCTCGACCTGGCGGCGATCGCCCAGGACATGAGCGAGTTGTACGAGGTGGCGGCGGAAGAGCAGGGCGTGACGCTGCGCTACAGCGGCGCCCCGGAGGCCATGGTGCGCGGCGACCGCGACCTGCTGGCCAACGCCCTGGCCAGCCTGATCGACAATGCCATCAAGTACGGGCGCAGCGGCGGCCGCGTCGACGTCAGCGTGATCGTGCAGGAGGGCGCGACCGTGCTGGCGGTGCGCGACTACGGCCCCGGCGTCCCGGCCGGCGACATGGACAAGCTCACGCGCCGTTTCTACCGCGTCGACCAGAGCCGCAACCTGCCGGGCAACGGGCTCGGACTGGCGATCGTCACCGCCATCGTGCAGCTGCACGGCGGGACGCTCGACCTGCGCGGCCTCGAGCCGGGCTTCGAGGCGAGCATGCACTTTCCGGCGCAGCGGTAAAATACGCTTTTTACGCGCTGCTCTTCCACGTCACCATGACCCAACGCCTCATCCTCGCCTCCAACAACGCGGGCAAGCTCAAGGAATTCGCCCAGCTGCTCGCCCCGATCGGCTTCGACCTGCATCCGCAGGGCGAATTCAACGTCCCCGAAGCCGAGGAACCCTTCGGCACCTTCGTCGAGAACGCGCTGCAAAAGGCACGCCACGCCGCGCGCCTGACCGGCTTGCCGGCGCTGGCCGACGATTCCGGCGTGTGCGTCAACGCCCTCGGTGGCGCCCCCGGCGTGTATTCGGCGCGCTATGCCGGCGAGCCGAAATCCGATGCGCGCAACAGCGAAAAACTGATCGCCGACCTGGCGCAGCATGCGGACAAATCCGCCTATTATTATTGCGTGCTGGTCTACGTGCGCCATGCCGACGATCCGCAGCCGGTGATTGCCGACGGCGTCTGGCGCGGCCGGATCGTCGACGAAGCGCGCGGCGCGGGCGGCTTCGGCTACGATCCGCACTTCCTGCTGCCGGCACTCGGCAAGACCGCGGCCGAGCTGGCATCGGGCGAAAAGAACGCCGTGTCGCACCGTGGCCAGGCGCTGCGCGCGCTCGTGGAAAAGCTGAAATGATTCCGATCAAACCCGTCAGTGAGCTCGCGCGCGGTGTCCAGGCGCCGGTATCCCCGGCGACGGCCGCCCTGAAGTACCTGCAGCCCGGCGCCCTGAACCTGACGGTATTGCCGCCGCTGTCGCTGTACATCCACTGGCCCTGGTGCGTGCGCAAGTGCCCGTACTGCGATTTCAATTCGCATGAATCGAACGGCCCGATCCCGGAAACCGCCTACCTGGACGCGCTGCGCGCCGACCTCGAAGCGGCGCTGCCGCTGATCTGGGGCCGCAAGATCCAGACCATCTTCATCGGCGGCGGCACGCCGAGCCTGATGTCGGCCGCGGGGCTGGAGCGCCTGATGTCGGACGTGCGCACCCTGCTGCCGCTGGCGCTGGACGCCGAGATCACGATGGAAGCCAATCCCGGCACCTTCGAGATCGAGCGTTTCAAGTCCTTCCGCGCCAGCGGCATCAACCGCCTGTCGATCGGCATCCAGAGTTTCAACGGGCGCCATTTGCAGGCCCTGGGCCGCATCCACGACGAGCGCGAAGCGCTGCGTGCGGTGGAGATCGCGCATGCCCACTTCGACAATTTCAACCTCGACCTGATGTATGCGCTGCCGGGGCAGACGCTGGCGGAAGCGCAGCAGGACCTCGATACCGCGCTGGCCTTCGCCCCGCCGCACCTGTCGCTGTACCACCTGACGATGGAACCGAACACGGTGTTCGCCAAGTACCCGCCGCAGCTGCCCAGCGACGACGAGAGCGCCGACATCCAGGACATGATCGCGCAGCAGACCGCGGCGGCCGGGTACCGGCACTACGAAGTGTCGGCCTATGCCCAGCCGGGCCGGCAGGCGCGCCACAACCTGAATTACTGGGAATTCGGCGACTACCTGGGCATCGGCGCCGGCGCCCATTCCAAGCTGTCCTTCCCGCATCGGGTGCTGCGCCAGGCGCGCTTCAAGCAGCCGGCCTCCTTCATCGAGGCGGCGCAACGCGGCAACGCGGTGCATGAGGAACGCGAGATCGGACGCGACGAGATGGGCTTCGAGTTCATGCTCAACACGCTGCGGCTGACCGGCGGCTTCAACCCGAACCTGTTCGGCGAGCGCACCGGGATGTCGATCAACGCGATCGACAAGGCGCTCGACGCGGCCGAGGCCAAGGGTCTCATCTACCGCGATTTCAAGCTGATCAAGCCGACCGAGCTCGGACAGCGCTTCCTCAACGACCTGCAGGAGATGTTCCTGGAGGCCTAGCGCCGGCGCCGGCGGCCTTTACATCCGGCGGCCCGCCGCCAGCGCCGTGATCGTCTTCGCCAATCCCGCCACCACCCGCGCCACGCCGTCGTATTCGGCGCTGTCCGGCGTGTCCTGCATGTCCGGTGCTGCGCGGCGATAAGGGTAGCGCCTGAATGCCGACTCCGTGATGACGACCGCGGGACCGCCCGCCTGTCCGCCGTTCCGCTGCGCGGACAAGGTTACCCCCTCCACATAGGCCGGCGCCGCCAGGCCGCGTGCCGGCGCCGCGGATGCGCCCTGGAATGCCGCCAGGGCATCCTGTACCCGGCTTGATGCCGCGGGCGTGCCGACAAAGGCGATGAAGCCGCCGCCGCGCTCGTCCCGGTCCGCGCCGCGCTCCCAAAACACGAACTTCACTTCGGTGCCCGCGCTGGGGTGCAGGCCCTTCAGCAGCCGCGCCAGTTCGAGGACGGCCGCGCTGCCGCTGCCCTTGTCATCGATCTCCTCGACGGCATCGTAGCGGGTACCGATGACGAACAGGCGTGCCGGCCTGCCAGGCGCCGCGGGAGTGGCCACCGACACCTCGATCGCGTGCGGTCGCCGGCGCACGCGGTACCCTTCGCTTTCCAGTACCTGGGCGATGTAGGCGGCGGCCGGTTGCAGGTTCGGCGGTGCCGGATGGTCGAAGCTGCCGGGTTCGATCGCGCCGATCGCGGCCACGTGCGTGCGCAGGCGCGCGGACAGGGACGGTTCGGGCAGGGGCGCCGAGCTTGGGCTGACGGTGACCATCGCCAGCAGGATCAGCAGCACGATGGCGACGATGGCTTTCCAATGGGCGCGGAGGAAGGTTCGCATGGCGTCCTGGGGCGCCGCAAAAGGCGGACGCACCTGGTAGACCACGCCCTGGCGCAGGAGTTCTGCGCAACAAAAAACCGGGGCCGGTCTCGCGATTCCATCATACCGAAATCGCAAAACCGGCCCCGGCTGAGGGACCGTCAATCGTGCGCGGATCAGCGCGCCGCGGTGGCCGCCGGTGCCGGATCGGTCCAGCCGCCGCCCAGTACGCGGTACAGCGTGACCTGGTTCTGCAAGCGCGCCAGGTTGGCTTCGATCGCCTGCTGCTGCGCCGTGAACAGCGAACGCTGGGCATCCAGCAGGTCGAGGTAGCTCGCCGTGCCGCTGCGGTAGCGCAGGTCGGACAGGTTGAAGCGGTCGGCTTCGGCCTGGGCCACGGCCTGCTGGGCACGCAGCTGCTCGCTGAAGGTGGCCTGGCCGGCCAGCGCATCCGCCACTTCGCGGAATGCGGTCTGGATCGAGCGCTCGTACTGCGCCACCGCGATGTCACGACCGGCCTGCGCGCTCTCGACGCCGGCGCGGCGGGCGCCGAAGTCGAACAGCGGCAGGATCGCCTGCGGGGCGAAGGTCCAGCCGAAGGAACCGCCCTTGAACAGTCCCGACAGCTGGGTGCTGGCGCTGCCCGCGGTGCCCGTCAGCGAGATGTTCGGGAAGTAGTTCGCACGCGCGGCGCCGATGTTGGCGTTGGCCGCGATCAGCTGCTGCTCGGCCGAACGGATGTCCGGACGCGAGGCCAGCAGGTCCGACGGCAGGCCGGCCGGCAGGTCGGGCAGGTTGGTGTTGGCCAGGGTCAGGCCTGGCGGCAGGTTATCCGGCAGCGGCTGGCCGACCAGCAGGGTCAGCAGGTTGATGTCCTGGGCGCGCTGGCGCTGGGCCTGGGCCAGCGTGGTGCGCGCCTGTTCCACCAGCGACACCGCCTGGTCCAGGTCGAGCTTGGACGAGACGCCGTTCTCGAAGCGCAGCTGCGACAGGCGCAGCGATTCGTCGCGGGTCTTGAGGGTCTGCTGGGTCAGGCTCAGCAGTTCCTCGTCGGCCAGGAAGGTCAGGTAGGTGTTGGCCACCTGCGCGACCAGGCTGATCTGGGTGCTCTTGCGGGCTTCCTCGGTGGCCAGGTATTGCGCCAGCGCCGATTCGGTCAGGTTGCGCACCCGGCCGAACAGGTCCAGCTCGAAGGCGGAAACCGCCAGGCCGGCCTGGTACACGTTGTTGACGCCGGCGCGGCTGCGGTTGGCGGTGACCGCCGCGTTGATCTGCGGGAAGCGGTCGGCACGCTGGATCTGGTAGGCGGCACGCGCCTGCTCGATGTTCAGGATCGCCACGCGCAGGTCGCGGTTGTTGGCCAGCGACAGCGAGATCAGCTGCTGCAGGCGCGCATCGGCGAAGAAGCGCTGCCAGCTGGTGTTGACCGGGGCGTCAGGGGCGACCGGGTTGCCGCTGCTGACGGTGCCTTCCACGGTCGGGAAGGCGCCGGCCACCGGCGCGGCCGGGCGCTCGTACTTGGGCGCCAGGTTGACGCAGCCGGCCATGGCCAGGGCCAGCACCAGCGGGGTCAGGCGTTTTGCCTGGAGGGTCATCGTATTAAAAGACATATTCATCAGATTTTTTCCTTCACGACGCCGTCGGTATCCTGGTGCTCTGCACGCAGTTCCTGCTGGCGCTTGCTGCCTTTGAAGAAGCCGCGGATGACCACGAAGAACACCGGCACGAAGAACACGCCGAGCGCCGTCGCGGTGATCATGCCGCCCATCACGCCGGTACCGATGGCGCGCTGGCCGGCCGCGCCGGCACCGTTCGCGATCACCAGCGGCAGCACGCCGAGGATGAAGGCCAGCGAGGTCATGATGATCGGACGGAAACGCAGGTGGGCCGCTTCCAGCGCCGCCTCGAACGGCGACTTGCCTTGCTCCTGCAGGTCCTTCGCGAATTCCACGATCAGGATCGCGTTCTTCGCGGCCAGGCCGATGATGGTGATCAGGCCGACCTTGAAGTACACGTCGTTCGACATGCCGCGCATCGACGCCGCCAGCAGCGAGCCGAGCACGCCCAGCGGCACGACCAGCAGCACCGCGACCGGGATCGACCAGCTTTCATACAGCGCCGCCAGGGCCAGGAACACGGCCAGCAGGGCGAAGCCGATCAGCACGAACACGGTCGAGCCGGACAGGATTTCCTCGCGCGACTGGCCGGTCCATTCGAACGCGAAGCCAGGCGGCAACTGGGCTGCCAGGCGCTGCATTTCTTCCAGTGCCTGGCCGCTCGAGTAGCCCGGCGCCGGTTCGCCGGTGATCTTCATCGACGGATAGCCGTTGTAGCGCACGGTCTGCATCGGACCGGTGACCCACTCGGTGGTGGCGAACGAGGACAGCGGCACCGGACGGCCCTGGCTGTTCAGGGCGTTGATGCGCAGCAGGTCGTCCGGCTGCATGCGGTCTTTCGCATCGGCCTGCACGATCACGCGCTGCAGGCGGCCGGCGTTCGGGAAGTCGTTGATGTAGGCCGAACCGAGCGAGGTCGACAGCGCCTGGTTGATGGCGCCGAAGGTCACGCCCAGGGCTTGCGCCTTGTCGCGGTCGATGTTCAGCTTCAGTTGCGGTGCGTCTTCCAGGCCTTCCGGACGGATGCCGGTCAGGACCTTGCTCTGCATCGACATGCCCAGCATCTGGTTACGCGCGGCCACCAGCGCCGCGTGGCCGTTGCCGCCGCGGTCCTGCAGGCGGAACGAGAAGCCGGTACCGGTGCCCAGTTCGGGGATCGGCGGCGGGCTCACCACGAAGATGAAGGAGTCGCGCAGGGCGCCCATGTGCATCGTGATACGGTTGGCGAAGGATTGCGCATCGTGGCCGTCGCCCTTGCGGTCGTCCCAGGATTTCAGCGGGATGAAGGCGAGGCCCATGTTCTGGCCCTGGCCCGAGAACGAGAAGCCGGTCACGGCCACCATGTTCGCGTATTCCGGCTGCTTCATGACGTAGTCCTCCATCGCGCGCAGCACGGTACCGGTACGTTCGGCGCTGGCACCCGGCGGCAGCTGGATGTTGGCGATCACGTAGCCCTGGTCTTCGTTCGGCAGGAAGGCGTTCGGCAGGCGGGTGAACATCAGGCCGACCAGGCCGAGCAGCAGCACGAAGGCGACCAGCGCGCGGCCGGCACGCTTCATCAGCGCGCCGACGATGCCCTCGTAGCGCTTGGCACCTTTGGTGAAGGTGCGGTTGAACCAGCCGAAGAAACCGCGCTTGTCGTTGTGGTGGCCGGCTTCGACCGGCTTGAGCAGGGTAGCGCACAGCGCCGGCGTCAGGGACAGCGCCAGGAAGGCCGAGAAGGCGATCGAGGACACCATCACGGCCGAGAACTGGCGGTAGATGTTGCCGACCGCGCCCGAGAAGAAGGCCAGCGGCACGAACACCGACATCAGCACCACGGTCACGCCGATGATGGCGCCCGAGATCTGGCCCATCGCCTTGCGCGTCGCCTGCAGCGGCGGCAGGCCTTCCTCGGACATGATGCGCTCGACGTTCTCGACCACCACGATCGCATCGTCGACCACGATACCGATGACCAGCACCATGCCGAACATGGTCAGCACGTTGATCGAGAAGCCCATCGCCAGCAGGCAGGCGAAGGAACCCAGCAGCGCCACCGGTACCACGATGGTCGGGATGATGGTGTAGCGGAAGTTCTGCAGGAAGATGTACATCACGATGAACACCAGGATCACGGCTTCGATCAGGGTCTCGACCACCTGGTGGATCGAGATCTGGATGAAGGTGGTCGAGTCGTAGGGAATCGCGTACTTCATGCCTTGCGGGAAGAACTTCTGCAGTTCCTTCATGCGGGCCTTGATCAGGTCCGCGGTTTCCAGTGCGTTACCCGAGGGCGAGAGCTGGACGCCGATACCGGCCGCCGGCTTGCCGTTCAGGCGCGCCGTGGTGGAATAGGCCTGGCCGCCGATTTCGATGCGGGCCACGTCCTTCAGGCGCACGGTCGAACCATCCGGATTGGCGCGCAGGGCGATGTTGCCGAACTGCTCGACGGTGGCCAGCTGGCCGGCCACGACCACGGTCGCGGTGATCTGCTGGCCCTGCGCCAGCGGCAGGTCGCCGATGGTGCCGGATGCCACCTGGGCGTTCTGCTGGGTGATCGCGGTGTTGACGTCGGACGGCGACAGGTTCAGGCCGACCAGCTTGGCCGGGTCGATCCAGATGCGCATCGCCTTCTCGGTACCGAACAGCTGGGCCTGGCCCACGCCCTTGATACGCTGGATTTCAGGCAGCACGTTGCGCGACGCGTAATCGCCGAGCGCGATCGGATCCCATTTAGGGTCGTCCGAGGACAGGATGGTAAACAGCAGGAAGTTGGAACGCGCCTTGTCCACGCGCACACCCTGCTGGGTCACGGCCGGGGGCAGGCGCGGGGTCGCGCGCGACAGGCGGTTCTGGACATCGACCTGGGCCAGGTCGGGGTCGGTGCCGGTCTCGAACGAGATGGTGATCGTACCGGTGCCGTTGGCCTGGCTGGTCGATTCCATGTAGATCATGCCTTGGGCGCCGTTCATCTCGCGTTCGATCACGGAGATGACGGAGTCTTCCAGCGTCTGGGCCGATGCGCCCGGATAGGCGACGGTCACGACGATCGAAGGCGGCGCCACGGTCGGGTATTGCGCGATCGGCAGGGACTTGATGGCGACGCCGCCAAGCACCATGATGAACAGCGCGAGCACCCAGGCAAAAATGGGGCGGTCAATAAAAAAACGTGCCATTGAATTTCCTAGTGCTTATTGGCGGGTTTGGCCCGGCGTCGCGGCGCCGGCGGCCGGCGAACCGTTGGCCGGGGTGCGTGCGCTGACGGCGGCATTGGTGGCCGCGGCGCCGGTGGCGTTCGGCTGCTGGGCCGGGTTGCCGGCGGCGGCCGGGGCGTTGTTCGCGTTCGGTGCGGTCCAGGCCACCGGCTGCACCGGGGTGCCCGGCGGCAGCATCTGCAGCTTCTGGAAGCCGTCGACCATGACGCGCTCGCCTTCCTTCAGGCCGTCGACGACGACCCAGTTGGCGCCTTCCTGCGAGGCGATCTTGACGGGGCGCGCGACCGGCTTGTTGTCGGCGCCGACCACCATCAGCGTGTCGCCGTTCTGGCCGCCGCGGGTGACCGCCTGCTGCGGGATCAGGATGCCGGCCGGCAGCTCGGCCTGGGCCAGGCGCACGCGCACGTACTGGCCCGGCAGCAGGGCGTTGTCCGGATTGGCGACTTCGGCGCGCAGGGTGACCTGGCCGCTGGTCTCGTCGACCGTCACGTCCGAGAACAGCAGCTTGCCCTGGCGCGGCAGCACGGTGCCGTCGTCCAGCACCACGGTGACCGGGACCGCCGAGCCGACGCCCTTGCCGCCGGCCTTCTTGCGCAGGCTCTGCAGCTCGGAAGCGGACTGGGTGATGTTCAGGTACATGGCGTCGGTCTGCTGGATCAGCGCCATCTGGGTGGCTTCGGTGGCGGAGACCAGCGCGCCTTCGGTGACCAGCGCGCGGCCGATGCGGCCGGAAATCGGCGCATAGACGTTGGCGAAATCGACGTTGATCTTGGCGATGCGCTGCTGGGCCTTGGCCGAGCTCACGTCCGCCTCGGCCTGCTTCTGGGCGGCGATGGCGTTGGTGTATTCCTGCTTGCTGACGGCATTGGCTTCGACCAGCGGCTTGTAGCGCTCGACCACGGCGGCGGTCGCGGTCAGGTTGGCCTGGGCGCGGCCGACCGCGGCCTGGGCAGCGTTCAGCTGGGCCTGGTAGGGATCCGGATCGATCTGGAACAGGGACTGGCCCTGCTTGACCACGCTACCCTCGGTGAACAGGCGCTTCAGCACGACGCCGTTGACGCGCGCGCGCACCTCGGCGACGCGGATCGCCTGGACGCGGGCCGGCAGTTCGGTTTCCAGCGCCACCGGCTGGAACTTGGTGGTGATGACGCCGACTTGCGGCGGCGGCATCTTGGCGCCGGCGCCGGGACCGGCCTTGGCGGCATCGTCCTTGGAGCCGCAGGCCGACAGCAGGGCCACGGCGACCAGGGTCGATGCGGCGATCCTGGTCAGGCTAAGGGAAGTGGAGTGAGCAGAGCGCATTATTAGTATGCTTCCTTCGTTGAATTAAATGCAACAACGCCCGCGGGTTTGGCTTGAGCGCCGCGTGCGTTTTTATTGCTGACGTATGGAAAAACCCATATATACTATCATGAGTGTATGTTTAATGTTTCTGACCCCCAAAAAATTGAGAGAGCAATGAATGGCCCGCAGAACTAAAGAAGAGGCCGCCGCCACGCGAGACAGCATTTTGGATGCAGCTGAAAAATTGTTCGTTCAACAGGGCGTATCCCGAACGACGTTGCAGCATATCGCAACCGAAGCCGGCGTGACGCGCGGCGCGATCTATTGGCATTTTGACGACAAAGGCGCCTTGTTCAACGCCATGATGGAACGGGCCACGCTGCCGCTCGAGGCCGAGCTGCAGGTGCTGGACCAGACCGAATCGGACGATCCGCTGGGCGACTTGCGCAACTACATGGTCGCCGTGCTGCGCCGCACCGTCGAAGATCCGCAGGCGCGGCGCGTGTTCGAGATCGTGACGCTGAAGGTGGAATTCGTCGACGACGACGACATGAGCGCCGTGCGCCAGCGCCGCAGGGACAACCTGAGCAAGTGGATGGCGCGTGCCGAGCGCCGCATCAAGCTGGCCAAGGAGAAGGGCCAGATCCGCTGCGAAGGCGATCCGGCCACGGCGGCGCTCGCGATGTTCGCGATGATCGACGGCCTGATCCGCAACTGGATGTTCGATCCCGAGCGTTTCGACCTGATGAAGATGGGGCAGTGCCTGATCGATCCCTACGTGGACGGGTTGCGCCTGCGCGGCACTTAGAGCCTATCCCGGCAGGCTCTCAGCACGGCGTTCAAATAGTCGTGTTCTAATAAGAACATGACGACTTCCCATCTTCCGCCCGTCCACGCCGGGCGTACCGCGGCCGCGGTCTGCCTGGCCGCCATGATCGCCCTGGCGGTGGCCA
>JAKOOD010000412.1 GCA_022701635.1 Burkholderiaceae bacterium
TGAAGCACCACTGCATCATGGGCAACGATTATTACGAGACCAACGAGCACTACGTCTCGCCGGACGGCCTGACGCGCTCCGCCGGCGAGATCTTCGGCTACGCCGTCATCACCCACCAGTACTACAACCGCTACCGCCTGCCGGTGATGCACACCGAGACCAATATGTGCCAGGGGCCGCGCGGCGACGAGGCGGTCAACTGGCTGCGCAAGGAATGGGCCAACGTGCTGCGGGTGCGTAACAACGGGGTGCCGCTGGTCGGCTTCACCTGGTATTCGCTGACCGACCAGGTCGACTGGGACACGGCGCTGCGCGAGAACAACGGCAACGTCAACGCGCTCGGCTTATATGACCTCGACCGCAAGATCCGTCCGGTCGGCCTGGCCTACAAGGAACTGGTGCGCGACTGGATGGAAGTCTTGCCGACCCAGAGCGTGTGCCTGCAGGTGCCGATCGTGATGCCGCACGAGTTCCAGCGCCACATCGCGCCTTACAGCGGCTGGCCCTTCGAGGAGCACCAGACGCTGGCGCCGAATACCGAGGAACGCGAATAAGGCCCGGCCCGGACATCAGCGCCGGGCCGGTGTGAAGCGGTAGGTCTGGCCATGCGCCAGGTAAGTCACCTTCTGCTCGAGTCCGGCTTCCTTGACTTCGCGCGCGAAGTCGGCCAGCGGCGACTTGAATACGTCGTAGTCGTTGTAGTGGATGGGGATCACGTGGCGCGGCTGCACGATCTGCATCAACTGGACGCCATCCTTGCCGTCCATGGTGACCTTGAATACACCCAGGATGCGGGTGCCACCCAGGTGCAGCAGCGCCAGGTCGATGCCCGGAAAGCGCTGCGGGATGTTCTGCAGGTCGTCGTACACTAGCGTATCGCCGCTGATGTACATGCGGTAGCTTGGGGCGGCTGTGTCCGGCCCGAAGTCCAGCACCGAGCCCATCACCGTCGGCAACAGGGCTTGCATGCCGAGCTTGCCGTGGCGTCCCGGCGCGGCGGTAATGCGCAGCCGGGCATCGCCTTTCTCGACCTCGAGCTTGCTCCATTTCGACAGGCCGAAGGTGCGCGTAAAGCCGAGTTGCTTGAGCGCTTCGGCCGCTTCCGGGGTCGAGACGATCGGCGTGTCCCTGGCCAGCTTTTCCTGTACCAGTTTATCGAAGTGGTCTTCGTGCATGTGCGACAGCACCACCAGGTCGATCGGCGGCAGCTGGTCGAGGTCGATCGCCGGGTTGGTCAGGCGCTCGGACGTGAGGCCATAGCCGAGGTGCACATGGTCGCCCTTGTGCAGGAAGTTGGGATCGGTGAGGATGGTGAAACCCTGGTAGCGGATCAGCACGGTCGCGGTGCCGATGAACTGGACGCTCCCTTCGGCGGCGGCCGGGGCAGCGCTGCCGGCCGGCAGCGTCAGCTTCTGGGTGTCGGCGGTGGCGGTTGGCGCCTGCTGGGCATGCGCGCCTACACATATTGAAAGGGAACAGACCAGCGCCGCCGAGATGGCAGCACGTCCCAGCAAACGGTGGTGCAGCATGATTTTTCCTCGTATCCTGGCCCGACGGGCATGTTGTTGTCGAAATGGACCCTAACACGAAGAATCGGCATGCGTCGTTCGCTTGCCAGAGGAAAACAGGGGATGGCCTGCCCAGCTGGGTTCGAACCAGCGACCCTCAGCTTAGAGGGCTGATTAAAGAATGGCTTAACCATGCGGGTTTCAAGCCGTTTTTAGTTCCGCAAAAGTGAAGTTATACACAGGGCTTTTGCCCCGAGATTCTGCATATTGAGAGGCTTTTGCGGAACTAAAATTAGCCCTTTTCGCACCGGTTTTGACCATCACTGCGCCCATTCCGGCGCGCGATGCAGCAACCTCTCGGCCGACGCTGGCTGGACCGTATCGGGCTGCTGTTGCGGTACCGGGCGGAAGCTGGAGCCGATCGACATGGGCAAGAACAGCGTCTGGTCTGTGCTGGGCCCGCGCCGCTTCACGAACCCGATGTCGAGCCCGCCGGCGGCCGGCCGCAATGCCAGGCGCAGCGGCGCGACCGATGCATCCTGGGCCGCGGCGACCGGCCGGAACACGAAGCACAGTGTCTCGCCAGCTTGGGCCGCCAGGTGCAAGCGTCGCAGGTATTCCGGCCTCGTGTGCGTCTGCCACAGCAATAGCGCGCCGCATGCCCCACTGCGCAACACCTGCTCGGCCGCCCACAGAGTGTCGGCCGTTGTCTTCGCGCGCAGCCAGAGCGCCTGGTCCGGCGCAACGCCCATCGCCGCCAGCGCGAGCGCCTGGGGCGGATGCGGCGGCTCGAGCATGACGATCTTGCGCTTCGCGACTTTGCTCAGCGCCGGTGCTAGCAGGCGCATCTCGCCGATGCCTGGCTGCTGAGTCAGCAACTCGGTGAGCGATCCGGTTGGCCAGCCGCCGCCGGGCAGCTGGTTAGCGGATCCTTGTCGGGCAACGGCGGCGCTTTTACGTCGAAAGTCCACTCCTTCCAGTTCACGCGCCAGTCAGCATTGCCGCTGGCGCGCGCACGCTGTACGCAAAGGCGAGATCAGCAAAGACCGGCGACGACACCGGAACGCCATCGGCAGCTAGCACTGCGTAGGCACATGCCAGGTTCGAGGCGGCCAGCGCGCGCACGGCGAACGTCCCGCTCAAGTCGGCCACCACCGCAGCGCGAACAGCAAAGCCTTGCGCGAGGCCGGCCTGTATCAGCGATCGGACTGCATATTCCGCCGCAAGATCGACAGAAACTGCGCTTCGCACGACGTAGGCGCCGGCCAGACCGGAAACCACCGCCGAGCGCACTCCGTAGGTGCAGGCCAAGTCCGACGCTACGGACCCGCCCCACGCCTGACTTGGGGCGGCGGCCGCCCCGATCGGATCCATTCCTATTGGTGAGCTTCCGATCATGTCTTTCCTGTTACGTGCTCGCCGGTTTATGGCGCGGTTGCATGCGGCTTCCCGAAGAAGGCCTCAAACGTGTCGTATCCAAGCTGGACTTGGCCTCGCGCATTCGAGTGCAGGTTGTCCGAATTGAAGTACGGCGCCATGGTCGCAAGCTTCGTTTGCGGTTGGTTTGCGGCGGCATACGCGGTCTTGGCGGCCGCGATGGTAGCGCTGTATAGATTGGTCCCGACTGCCATCTGCACGACTAGGCGGATCTCGTTCGGCGCCTGCATCCCATTGGCGAGCCGGTCGGCCACCATGCCCGTCAGCGCAGCCTGGTAATAGGCCTGCGTATTACTTGCATCCGACTCGCCCTGAAACCGCTTCGTCGGAGTGAGCGCGAAGACAAGTTCTATGCTACCTTAACGATGGTACTTTCTTCCTACCGTCTCGCCTTTCCTGTTGCGGTCGGTTTTCATCCTGCGCCGAGCCTTGGTCCGCCGCCTCCATAGGACCGCACTCGTGCTACCTCTGCCATCTGGCCGAGTTCTCGTTGTCGATGACAATGAAGACTTGGCACACCTCTTTTCCGCATTAGTTCAAATGATGGGGTACGACACCCGTACCGTCTTCTCAGCTAATGCTGCACTCGGTCTCCTTCCGACATATTCCCCGCACGTTGTCTTTTCTGACATCGGTATGCCCGAGGTATCTGGCTACGACCTTGCTCGGACGATTAGGGCAAGCGGCTCTGCACAACCATTTTTGGTGTCGGTCAGCGGTTGGAACGATGCAAAGACCATCACAGCCTCTCGCAATGCTGGCTTCGATCTTCATTTTGTAAAGCCGATTTCGTACGAGGACGTCTACTTGTTACTTCATGATTATTTTCGACGTATCGGCATCGAAAATTCGCCGTCTGAAGGTTGAAGGCGTGGCTCACGGAAGCAAATCTTACGGGGACATCAATGGACCGACGAACCGACCAGCTTACCGCCGCACGCATCAATGTCATCGTGAAGGACATGCCAAGGAAAAGCATGAGCTACTCAGCACGGGCCTTGTACGATGTTGGCGCCACGCTCGACCCGGCAATACGCGTGTTGACTCGACTGCTCAAGCGAAGAGTTGGTTTGAGCAGTACATAGCGAGATTGCCCTTTTAAGTATTGGCGAATGTTTGCAATGGGTCAGTTGCAGACATAGCCATAGATGCGCAACCGGTAGAAGTGGATGAAGCATCGGCACATCATTACTTGTTGAATAAATCAAGTGCGAATAACAGCCCATGCACGTACGTGCGGCACATGGACTGGCGCACCAGTCCTTGCAATCGCCAAACCGCTTTACGAACGGCGGCGCGCTACGAAACCGAGACCCAGCAGGCCGAGACCAACCAGGGCCAGGGAAGCCGGCTCCGGAACGTTGGTAACGCTGACATTGTCGAGCACACCGTCCAGCGATACCGTACTGTTGCGGGTGTTGTCCATGAACTTAAGCGTTGCTTGTGTACTGTCGGCCTTGAACATGAACGTGAAGGTGTCGAGGTCACCCTTGTGATTCGACACCGCCGCCAGATTACTTAAGCTTGCACCGCTGGCGTTTAGCGCAAACGCATCCAGTTCCTGGCTGCCATTGCCACCGGCCATGCCGTAACCGAAACTGACGAGGTAGGTAGCGCCGGCGACCGTATCGAAGGTCTGCATCAGCCAACCATTGGCAGGCGAGTCGCCGCTATTAAAGGTGATCATTGTCTTACCATCTTTGGCCACTGAACCTGCGCCGAAGTAGACTGGGGCGGCAGTGCTGACGTTGCCGCTGTACGTCCAGCCGGTAGTGCCATTCTCGAAATTGCCGTTCGTGAACGGAGTCGCATGGGCGTGGGAGAGCGCGAGCGTGTTTGCCAGGACAATAGCGGCGGTAGCGAAGAGGTTTTTCATGACGATCCTTAGTTAGTTATGGTGAAGAGGGTAAGCAATTATTGTTCCATAAATAAATAATCATTGATATTCATCAACTTAAGATTGCTAAAGGCTATTTCGGTATCTCAAATGTAAAGAAATTCGACAGTGCTTCTTATCCACTTTGCATATCACGCTGCCAACGCTGCACCGGATCTTCAGTCCATTAAGACAAGTGGAAAAGCGGGAAACATGAGACAGTCTGCTGTACGTGCGTCAACTCCACGCAGTTGTGAGGAAACGGACTAATCACCGCAAGCAATCGACTAGATCTGTCGAATTTGCTGTAATCACATTGTCTGCTGAAGACCATGTCGTGCAATTTAGGCAAACGCAAAGTCCGCTTTGGGTCGTTTGCGGACGCACGCCGTAGGTACGCGATCGGCCAATAACTGTCCAAGCTCACCTGCCAAATATTTGAATTTTTCAAGTTGGCCAGCCAAAGACATCCACCTAGAAAGTACACCTCCCGAACCTGAGCAGAAGTCAGTCGTTGCTGAACAAGCATTGATTGTCGAGATTTCTTACATACATCTTCCTACAAACTGGCCACAACATCATAAGTGCCTGATAAGAAATAATAATTTCCTATTGGCATTATAATTGCTTTGATGTAATCGTTGGAAAAACTCAATCAAACTAGGGTGTTAAGATGTTAAGAAAATATGCTATCGCTTCTCTCATGACTTTCGCAGTTGCCTCGACGGCAAGCGCGAACGTACTCGTCAACAGCGGTTTTGAATCCGGTGATCTGACAGGCTGGACTGTCGCAGGTAATGCGCCACTTGGATTTGGCGTCGGAACTGCTGGAAAGATCCTGCCGAGTGGGTACTATGGCACTTCGAAGATCGTTGTGGGCAGTGGTAACTATGCCTTCTGGATCATGTCACGGAATCTGTTGGGTGAATTCATCGACCTGTCGCAGACCGTTGATCTCAGTGGCGGTACGTACAACATTGGTTTCACATACGGCTCTAACCAGGGCCCGTTTGGCAATGCCACCTCGATTTTCTTGGATGGCAAGCAAATTGCCTCCGGCAGTGGCAACATTATCAATGGCCTCCAAACCGAAACCGCCCAGCAACTGATCAGTGCAGGCACCCATACCTTCACATTCCATCTGGCAGGAAGCGGCACCGTAGCATTGCCGCTCTCAGCAGACAACTTCTACGTAAGCAATATCAACGGTGATGCTGTGGTCCCTGAGCCAGGATCGATCGCTCTGTTGGGGTTGGGCCTCCTGGGCATGGGTGCAATGCTCCGCAAGGGCCGCCGTTAACAGCTCTAGCGTTCGCTTTAAGACGACTCAACGTCAGCTGTTTTTCGTGTTCGCATTGCGTAGCGCTCGGCGGACTTCGATCCGCCAAGCAGTCAACCTGTACTACAAAGCGGATTCATCTGATCCGTTTCATCCGCTTTCGTTTGATAGCAAAGGTACGTGACCACAATAGCAACGCGCCTTAGAATGCGGTAGGACAACCTAAGTTACTTTGCGCATCTTAGCGCCGGCGCGCGCAGCGTGCGACTGATACAGGCCTTCCAGGTCGCTGATCATGTCCTTGATGCGCTCCCGGAGCAAGCCGCTGCCTTCGACCGGCTCGCGGCCCGGCGTCTCAGTGCAGTGCGTGCACACGCGGCCGGCGTGGATCTTCGTGCCGTTGCAGACCTTGCACTCACCACCGAGCCAGTGCGCCAAGGACTGCAGCGCGATCTTGTTGCATATCCCTTCGAGTGCCGGAACGTCCCACGGCTGGACCACCTTCAGCCACTTGCGGTCTTTGCCCTTCTGGAAGACGGCCTCTCTCCAGACTCGCAGTAGCACCGCCAGGCTATGGCTACCGGACGCGATCGCTTCGCGCGGCACGCCGTCGATCTTGGCGCGCGCGAGCATGCTGCCGAAGATGCTGCCCGACCCGCCTGACAGGTCCGCCAGCGCCGCCGCCAGGGCTTCGGTCTGGTGATGCTTGTCGTCGTCCAGCAGGTTCGTGCTGTTCAGTGCATTCAGGTAGTGGTCTTCGAAAGGCATTTCTATCTCCGGTGGTATAGCTGAGTTCCAGCACGAAGAAGTTTCCCCCCCCACAACAAAATAAATTGCCTTGCGCGAAGTTTTCTAAATTGCAACTTTTGGCGCATTATCCTCATCATCTGCACACAAGTTAGCCGTCTCTCGGATTGATTTTCCGCCGACCGCCCGCATTTCAATGAAGGGAAATTGTTGAGCTACTGAAGCGGGTTTTCCCAAATACATTTGAAAGGCTGAGATGGACTCCGTCGACCGGAATCGTTTATTTGATGATCTTGATGATGCAGAAGCTGCTGTGAAAGAGGCGCTGCCGGCTGTGATCGCACGACACCGCTCGGCCGGCATCTTGACATGGGCGCTGTTGCATCAAATCGAAGATGAAGTGATTGAAGCCGCAGCGGCGAGTGGAGAGTGCGATCGTGGGATCCTCAACATACTGCGGGCCGCCCCGGCTTACGGCTATCCTCGCGATGACAAGCCAGTTTCCTTCCAAGGACATGAGGTTGTGCCGTCCGCTTTTTCGTTAATTGAAAAGGCCTGGCACCTCGTTCACTGAGCGGCCCATAGCATCTGACCGCTCGCCCTCTCTTTTCGCTCACTACCTCAAGCCGACACCGACCTCGATGCGTACGCCGCCCGGCTTCGCGCCGTACTCGCGCCTTATCGTCACCAGGTCGAACTGGCTGTCGTTGATCTCCAGGGCGTCGGCCACGCCGTCCAGCGCCGGCTTGCAGGCAGCTAGCAGGTTGTCGCGGTCGCGGTGAAGTCGGTCCGGCTGAATAAACGTGATCACCAGCGGCACCGCGTCGGCCTTGCTGCGCTCGACGGTGTACCAGGGCGTACCGAGCGCCGTTTCCCGGGTCATGGTGTACGCCGCTTAACGTGCGGACTTGCGCAGGGCTGACGTTGCGGCCCAGTGCACGCCTTTGGAGCGGTTGGGGTTCAGCTTCGAGCTGGGGAACGGCAGGTCGATAACGATCACCGGCGCACCTCCAGCTTCGAGATGGTCGCGGCGGCGATCGCGCGCCGGAGAGCGGCATCATCCCCGCCGTCCTGGCGGTCCTCCATGAAGTCGCCACGGATCATGGGTTAGCCCTCGCGATGACTGGCAGCAAGTAGGCTTCGTCGAAACGCGCGTCGGTCGACGAGCCGAACACCCAGCACAAGCTCTTGACCACTTCCTTCGCCACAGCCATATCCCGCGCTTTACGATCACCCACAGCGCGGTCGAACTCTTCGCGCGGCACGACCTGGCCGTTGTCGCAGGCTTGGCGCAGAGCGGCGTTCGCGACGGCGAAGTATTTCTTCCATTCCGTCTGACGAGGGCTTCCGGGGACCATGCCTGCCTGATCTGCGAAACGCTCGAGATCCCGCCCTTCCATCTGCGTCATCGGATACGCGCGTTGCCGCTCGACTGGCTTGATGCGGTACTGGTCAGCCGGGTACCAGGACGGCGCTGGACAGGGGCGCCACTCGTCGCTATCGGCGTCGTAAAACTCGATCTTCGCCCCATCGGCCCAGGCCTTGATCAATTCTGCGTGTTTGTGTGCTTTCATCGTTCAGATTCCCCCGTGTGTTGTTGCCACCCGGCGCGGGGCCGGAATGGTGATTGTCGGAATCTGCTTCGCCAACTGCTTCTCGACCCACTCGACCCGCTTCACCGTGCCGGCGTAGTCCTGCGCGAACCGCGCGCACTTCTTCATGCCCCATGGGATGAACGGGTTTTTCAGCTTCGTGAATGGGTCGCCGTCGTATCCGCGGCACCGGCCGATGCCGACTGCCGCGTGCTGCGGGTGGTCCTTCATCTTGAAGTGCTTGCACAGGGCGCAAATGTCCTTGATCTCTTCGGTCATGCGGCTCTCGCCGGCAGGACCGGCCTGCGCCGCGGCGACCTGCTGCGACTTACGAGCGCCGACATGAAAGAGGATTGGTATCCACGTCACGCCGAACAAGACGCAGGGCAGCACCGGAAAGCGGCTCATCATCGAATGGTCGCCGAAGTTGCGCGATGCGGTCAACGTCGCCAAGTCGGTGCGGCCGGTCGACATTGCGCCGTGGCTGTTCTGCACGCGTAAGGGCGAGGGCTACGTCAACGAGGAAAAGGGAACCGCCAGCGGCTGGGACTCAATGTGGCAGCGCTTCATGGAGCGGATATTGAAGGAAACGAAGGTCAAGGAACGGTTCACCGAGCACGATCTGCGCGCCAAATGCGCCAGTGACGCCGAGAGCCTGGAGCATGCCCGCGCGCTACTCGCGCACGCCGACAGCCAGCTTACGCAGCGCGTCTACCGGCGCCGGCCGGAGCGGGTCAAGCCTGGAAAGCTCGCATTTGAATAGCGCAACGTGCGGCGAATAGCGCAGTGCTTAAATCTCAAGCAGCTACTGCGCCACTCAAGCTGATGATTTGACAAGGAATTTTGGCCTGCCCAGCAGGAATCGAACCTGCGACCCTCAGCTTAGAAGGCTGATGCTCTATCCAACTGAGCTATGGGCAGTGCGTCGAAGCCGCCGGGAGGCGTTTCGGGACATGCAGAAAAACGAAAACGGGCCGTCGACGACAGCCCGCTGTGAACGGTGGTCGGAGTACAAGGATTCGAACCTTGGACCCCCTGGTCCCAAACCAGGTGCGCTACCGGGCTGCGCTACACTCCGATGGGGGCGATCATACCCCGCCGGACCGCCAGCGTCAACGCGCCGGGTGCCAACCCGGTAAAGCAGTGCTTCAGGCCTCGACCAGCGCGGCGATGCGGCGCGCCATGCGCTCGGCCAATTCGGCTTGCTTGGCCTCGACCATCACGCGCACCAGCGGTTCGGTGCCCGAGGCACGGATCAGTACGCGGCCATTGTTGCCGAGTTCGCTTTCGACGGCTTCCTTTTCGGCGACGACGGCACTGTTCTTGGTCCAATCGAAGCCGGGCTTCACGCGCACGTTGACCAGGGTCTGCGGGTACAGCTCGAGGTCGCTGCAGCACTTGGCCAGGCTGGTCTTGCTGCGGCGCAGCGCCTCCAGCACCTGCAGCGCCGAGACGATGCCGTCGCCGGTGGTATGGCGATCGAGCGCCAGCAGGTGGCCGGAGCCTTCGCCGCCGAACAGCCAGCCCTTCTCCCTCATCATTTCGAGCACGTAGCGGTCGCCGACCTTGGCACGGGCGAAGCCGATGCCCATGTTCTTGAACGCGACTTCGAGCGCCATGTTGGTCATCAGCGTGCCCACGGCGCCCTCGACCTTGCCGGTGGCCATGCGTGCGCGCACCATCACGTACAGCAGCTCGTCGCCGTTGTACAGGCGGCCGCTGGCGTCGCACATGATCAAGCGGTCGGCATCGCCGTCCAGGGCGATGCCGAGGTCGGCCTTGTGCTCGACCACTGCCTGGGCCATGGCCTTGGGCGCGGTGGCGCCGACGCCGGCGTTGATGTTGAAGCCGTCGGGCTTGGTACCGAGTTCGATGACTTCGGCGCCGAGCTCGTGGAAGACGTGCGGCGCGATGTTGTAGGCGGCACCGTGGGCACAGTCGACCACGATCTTCATGCCGCGCAGGTCGAGTTCGTTCGGGAAGGTACTCTTGCAGAATTCGATGTAGCGGCCTTGGGCGTCGCGCAGGCGACTGGCGCGGCCCAGCTTCTCGGACGACACGCAGCCCATCGGCTGGTCGATCGCGTCTTCGATGTCGAGTTCGACCGCATCCGGCAGCTTGGTGCCGTGGCCCGAGAAGAACTTGATGCCGTTGTCCTGGAACGGGTTGTGCGAGGCCGAGATGACGACGCCGGCCTGCAGCCGCAGCGCGCGGGTCAGGTAGGCAATGGCCGGGGTCGGCATCGGGCCGGCCAGCATGATGTCGACGCCCGCAGCCGAAAAACCGGCTTCCAGCGCGGCTTCCAGCATGTAGCCGGAGATCCGCGTGTCCTTGCCGATGAGCACTGTCGAACGGCCGCTCTGGCCGCCACCGCCCTTGGCCAGCACCTTGCCGGCGGCATAACCGAGCCGCATCACGAATTCCGGGGTGATGGGGCCTTCGCCGACCAGACCGCGGACGCC
>JAKOOD010000446.1 GCA_022701635.1 Burkholderiaceae bacterium
CCGCCGGCGATGTCGAGCACCTTGAAGCCCGGGCGGATGCCGGCCTGGGCGATGGTGAACGCCTTCCAGATCCGGTGCAGGCCGCCCGACATCAAGTCGTTCATCACGTCGTACTTGGACGCGACCGAGTGGAATACCTTGGCGACTTCGTGGACCTTCTCGTCCTCGGAAACGGTCTTGTAGCCGAAATGGGTGGTGTTGGTCATAGTGCTGTGCCGGTTGATGTTGTTGCATTATACAAGCGGCATGCATGAGCGAGCGCGCATCAGGCCAGTCCGAGGTGGCCGCGCAGGGTCGAGCTGGCATAAGCGCTGCGGAAAAGCCCGCGCCGCTGCAATACCGGCACCACTTCACGCGCAAAATCTTCCAGGCCGGCCGGCAATAGCGGCGCCATCAGGTTGAAACCGTCGCAGGCGCCGGCCTCGAACCATTCCTGGATCCGGTCCGCCACCTGGGCGCCGGTGCCGATCACGGTCAGGTGGCCGCGGCCGCCGGCGATGCGCTCGTACAGCTGGCGGATGCTCAGGTTCTCGCCCTCGGCGATCGCCGTCAGCAGTTGCTGGCGGCTGCGCTGGCCGTTCTGGGTGAGCGGCAGCTCGGGCAGCGGGCCGTCGAGCGGATAGCCGGACAAATCGACGTTGCCGATCATGCGGCCCAGCAGGGCCAGCCCGGCCTTCGGCTCGATCAGGTCCTGCAGCGCGCGGTACTTTTCCTCGGCGTGGCTGGCGGACTCGCCGACCACGGCGTAGATGCCGGGCATGATGCGCAGCGGCCCCCTGCCCTCGCGTGCGCGGCGTTCCTGCATGTCGCGGTAGAAGGCTTGCGCCGATGCCAGCGTCGGCTGGGCCGTGAACACGACGTCGGCGGTGGCGGCGGCCAGCGCGCGGCCGGTGTCCGAGCTGCCGGCCTGCACCACCACCGGCCGCCCCTGCGGGCTGGGCGTCACGTTCAATGGCCCGGCGACGGCGAAATGTTCGCCGCGGTGGCCAAGCGGGTGCACGCGCGCCGGGTCGTACAGCACGCCGCCGGCCTTGTCGCCGACCAGCGCATCGCGTTCCCAGGTGCGCCACAGCCCATCGACCACCTCGTGGAACTCGCGCGCCCGCGCGTAGCGCTCGGCGTGCGCCACGTGCTCCTCGCGGCCGAAGTTGCCGGCTTCGGCCGCGTTGTCCGAGGTGACCAGGTTCCAGCCGGCGCGTCCGTTCGAGATGCTGTCGAGCGAGGCGAACTTGCGCGCCAGGTGGTAGGGCTCGTTGTAGGTCGTGGTGGCCGTCGCCACCAGCCCCAGATGGGTGGTGCCGGCCGCCAGCGCCGACAGCAGCGTCAGCGGCTCGAGCGTCGGCGCGCCGGTCAGCGCCACGTTATCGGCGAAGAAGATCGCATCCAGGCAGGCGTCTTCGGCGATGCGCGCCTGGCGCCGGTACAGCTCGAACAGCGGCGTGCGCAGGTCGGTCGACGGATGGCGCCAGGCCGCCACGTGGTGGCCGTAGGGACCGAGGAAGGCGCTCAGGTGCAGCTGTCTGGACATATCAGAATTCCTTGCGCGCGGTGATGCCGACGTAGCGGCGGTCGTCGCGCGGCACGGTGCGGTTGACGTAGCCGGTGTTGACGATCAGGTTGCTGGCGTACGCACGGTCGGCCAGGTTCTTGCCGACCAGGGCCACGCGCCAGCCGCCCTCGCCCGAAGACAGTTCGACCGCGGCGTTGACGATGCCGTAGGCGCCCTGGATCGCCAGCGGCGACTGGAACAGGTCGTACTGGGTCTTGGTCTGGTAGCTGTAGTCGGCATTCAAGTCGGCCTGCAGCCCGTTCGGCAATGGCACCGCGTAATTCGCGCGTAAAAACCCCTTGAAGCGCGGCGAGAACGGCAACGTCTTGCCGTTCAGGGTGCACGAGGCGGCCGCCGCCGGCGGGCAGTTGAAATCGTCGATGCGGGCGTCGATGTACGCCAGCGCCGCGTTCAGGGTCAGCTGCGGGGTCGGACGCGCGGCGGCATCGATCTCAAGGCCGCGCGTGGACACTTTGCCGGCATTGATCAGGCGCGTGACGACGGCGCCGGCCACGGTGTCGTAGAAATTGGCCTGGTAATTGTCGTAGTCGGTGCGGAAGGCGGCCAGGTTGACGGTCAGGCGGCGGCCGAAGGCCGAGGTCTTGAGGCCGGCCTCGTACGCATTCGAGGTTTCCGGCTCGAGCGCATTGGTGTCGCGCGCCAGCATGTTGAAGAATACGTTGTAGGCCGGACCTTTATAGCCGCGCGACCAAGTCGCGTACAAATTGGCGGTCGGCGCCAGGTCGTACTGCAGGCCGGCGCGGCCCGACCAGCCGTTGCGGGCGGTATCGCCCTGGCTGGCGGTGGCCGGCTGCACGCCGGGGAAGGCCACGGCCTGGGTCGAGCTGCGCGCATGGCCGTAGGACAGCTCGTCGCGGGTCCAGCGCGCGCCGAGGATGGCGCGCCAGTCGCGGGCCAGGTTCAGTGTGCCTTCGCCGAAGGCGGCGTAGCTGTCGCTGGTGACGCCGTAGTCGGCGCGGCCGCTGTCGATTCTGCTGCCGGAAGCGTTCGCGGTGGTGACGATGCGCTGGTAGACCTCCTCGTCCTTGCCGTGCAGGTAGTACAGTCCGCCCACGTAATCGAAGAATTGGCCGCGCGGCGAGGCAACGCGCAGTTCCTGCGACACCTGGCGGAACGCCAGCGTGCCGATGTCGCGCGAGGCCGGATAGGCAGCCGTCACGCGCGCCGGCTCAAGACTGTTGCCGATCGCCGAGGTCGAGGTGCGCTGGGTGTTGTCCCAGTCGCGCAGCGCGCTGATCGAGGTGAAGGTGTAGCCCTGGTGGCGCCAGTTGACCTGGGCCGACACGCCTTGATTGGTGTCGCGGATCGACGGCGCGATGTCGGCGTTGATGGCGCGGTTTTCCGGGCCGGTGACCACCGGCGCCAGGGCGCGCACGAAGTCGGCACTGCTTTGCCGGTAGGCGGTCTGCGCCGGCGAGGCGTCGGACTTCAGCCAGTCGGCGATCAGCGCGACATCGGTATCGGCGGTCGGCGTCAGGTCGACACGTGCGCGCACGCCCTTGCGGCCGTAGCCGTTCACCCTGCCGCCGCCGGCATGGACGTTGTCGACGTTGCCGTCGTAGTCGGCCCAGGTGGCGACCAGCGATGCCTTGGCCACGCCCGGCTTGAGACTGCCGCTGACCCCGGCGCGCACGCGCCGCTCGTCCTGCTGGTACAGCGACAGGTCGACGAAGCCGTGCGCCTGCTCGGACGGTGCGCGGCTGACGATGTTCAGCACGCCGGACGAGGCGTTCTTGCCGAACAGGGTGCCTTGCGGCCCGCGCAGCACTTCGATGCGGTCGATGTCGAGCAGGTCGATGGTGGCCTGGCCGGGGCGCGCATACACGACGCCGTCGACCACGGTGGATACGGTCGGCTCGACGCCGGGCGAGGTCGAGATGGTACCGATACCGCGCACGAAGATCGTCGAATCCTTGTTGCCGCCCTGCTGGCGGAAGGTGGCGCTCGGGACTTCCTGCACCACGCTGTCGATGGCAGTGCGGTTGCTGCGCTCGAGCTGCTCGCCATCGACCACCGACACGGCCACCGGCACTGACTGGATCGATGCGGCGCGCCGGGTGGCGGTGACGGTGACCGTCGGAATCGTGGCGGCGATGGTCTCGGTGGCGGCGGCCGCATCGGCTGCGGCATTGTTGCCCGCGTTGCCAGCGTTGCCCACGTTGCCGGCGCTGGCCAGCGCAGCCCCGAGCAACAGGCCGGTGCCTGCCGTGGCCTGGATCCAGATGTTCTTTTTGTGCTTCATGCATCCCTCGTTCTATATGCGGAAATTCGCGCCGGCGGCACGGAAAACCAGCTTGGTTTTTTGTCGTGGTACCGATACCATCGGAGTGTCAGTGAAGCCAAAAATGAAGTCAAAGAATTAAAAAACGCATCGATATCCGCTTTGAGAATATGACCGACACAGCAGACGACAGCGTCCCCGCGGGACGCAAGCGGCGCGGCTCGGGACGCGCCACCATCCACGACGTGGCGCGCCTGGCCGGCGTCGGCTCGATCACCGTTTCGCGCTACCTGAAGCACAGCAGCCAGGTGTCGAGCGCGCTGGGGGAGCGCATCGCGCACGCCGTCAAGGCCCTGAATTACGTGCCGAACCTGGTGGCGGGCGGTCTGGCCTCGGCGCGCGGGCGCATCGTCGGCATGGTGGTGCCGAACATCTCGGGGCCGATCTTCGCGCCCACCATCCAGGCCTTCAACGACACCCTGAACCGGCACGGTTTCCAGGTGCTGCTGGCGTCCAGCTATTTTTCGAAGGAGCAGGAAGAGAACGCGGTGCGCGCCTTCCTCGGCTGGTCGCCGGCGGCGCTGGTGGTGACCGGACGCTTCCACAGCAAGGGCACCGAAGCGCTGCTGGCGGCCAGCGGCATCCCGGTGGTCGAGACCTGGGACTATGCGCCGCGCCGCAAGACGATCCAGGCCGGCTACGCGAACCGCGAGGTCGGCATCCAGGCGGCGCGCTACCTAGTCGACAAGGGCTACCGCCGCATCGCCTTCGTGCAGAACAGCGTGGCCGGCGACTTCAGCGCGCTGGACCGGCGCGACGGCTATGCGGCGGTGCTGGCCGAACACGGACTGGACGCCTGGACCTACGCGCCTGCCGCGCCGGCGCCTTTCGATGCCGGCCGCGAGGCGCTGGAAACCCTGACGCGCGGGCGCAGGAAGGCCGACGCCATCATCTTCGCCAACGACAACCTCGCCGCCGGCGCCCTGCTCGCCTCGCAGCGCATGGGAATCGACGTGCCGCGCCAGTGCGCGCTGATGGGCTTCGGCGACTACCCGTTTTCAGGCCTGCTGCTGCCCAGCCTGACGACGATCCGCCCGCCCGCGCGCGCGATCGGCGAACTGGCCGCGCGCCGCATCCTGGAAGCGCTGGGCGAGATCGAACCCGAGGGCGCATTCACTGGCGATGGCGGACGCCTGAACCTGCTCGGCTGCGAACTGGTCGAGCGCGAGAGCGCCTGAACGAATTGACCGATAGGAGAACCGCATGAAGAAAGTGATGGGTGCCCTGCTGCTGGCACTGGGTGTGATGTCGGTGGCGCAGGCGGCCGACGTGGTGCGTATCGGCTTCCAGAAGGGTGGCGGCCTGGCGTTGATGATCAAGAAGAACGGTTCGCTCGAACGCGCGCTGGCCCCCACGGGCGTGAGCGTGAAATGGATCGAATTCCCTGCCGGGCCGCAGATGCTGGAAGCACTCAACGCCGGCAGCGTCGATGTCGGCAGCACCGGCGCGCCGCCGCCGATCTTTTCGCAGGCCGCCGGCGCCGACCTGGTCTACGTGGCGGCCGAACCGCCGCCGGTCAGCGGCGAAGCCATCATCGTGAAGGCCGATTCGCCGATCCGCACGGTGGCCGACCTGCGCGGCAAAAAGGTGGCGTTCCAGCGCGGCTCCGGCTCGCACCTGTTGCTGGTGGCGGCGCTGGACAAGGCGGGACTGGGCATCCGCGACGTCCAGACCACCTACCTGGCGCCGGCCGAGGCGCGCGCCGCCTTCGAGGCCGGCGCCATCGACGCCTGGGTGATCTGGGACCCTTACCTGGCGGCGGCCCAGCACGTGTACCGCCCGCGCGTGATCGCCGACCGTACCGGCCTGCTGCCGGCCTACGGCTTCTACCTGGCCTCGCGCAAGCTGGTCGAGCGTTCACCGGCGACGCTGTCGACGGTGCTGGAGCAGTTCGCGGCCACCGGACAGTGGGCCAATACGCACCAGAAGGAAATGATCGAGATGATGGCGCCGCAGGTCGGCGTGCCGAAGGAAGTGATCGCCACCTGGCTGGGCCGCGCCCATGCCGGCACGATGCCGATCACGCCCGACGTCGCCGCCAGCCAGCAAAAAGTGGCCGACCTGCTGTATAAGGAAAAGGTGATTCCGCGCCCGGTGACGATTGCCGGACATGTCTGGACCTGGAAACCGAAGCGTCCCTGATGCGGCTAAGGTGGTGGCTAAGGAGGTGGCTAACGGGGGCGGCTGTTGTTTTCTCCATGAAGCCTCGAAAAAAAGTCGCAAAAATCGTGCACCATTTCTCCAAAACTGTCTTTATAATAATTTAACTTTGTCAGCGCAGTTCTTGCACCGCTTGTCGATGCTCCACGCGTAGTGGCAAAGTTTTAAACCTACTACACTTGTGAGAATTAAAAATGGCGACTGGTATTGTTAAATGGTTCAATGACGCAAAAGGCTTTGGCTTCATCACCCCGGACGGCGGCGGCGAAGACCTGTTTGCGCACTTCTCGGCGATCAACGCCCAAGGCTTCAAATCGCTGCAAGAGAACCAGCGTGTGAGCTTCGAAGTGACCACCGGCCCGAAAGGCAAGCAGGCTTCGAACATCCAGCCGCAGTAATTCTCCCGCAGGGATTCCCTCCCGAGCGCCGGTCCATTCGACCGGCATGAAAAAAGCGCCGTGCACATCATGTGCCGGCGCTTTTTTCGTTTCGAGTGTTGACTTTTGAACGCGCATGCCTGCGCGCCTGGTGCGTAGCGCGTCAGTGGCAACCGCAGCTGCCGCTGCCGCAACCGCCGCCCGACTTGGCGCCGGCCGGCTCGGCCACGGGCTCGCGGCCGCTGTCGCCGAAATAACCGGCGGCGTGCAGGCGGCCGACGTAGTCGTGCCAGAGTTCCTTCTGCTCCTTGCCCAGCTTGTAAAGATAATCCCAGGTGTAGATGCCGGATTCGTGGCCGTCGGTGAACAGCGGCTTGACGCCGTAGTTGCCGACCGGCTCGACGGCTTTGATGCCGACGTCACGCTTGCCGACCTGCAACGTTTCCTGGCCGGGGCCGTGGCCTTGCACGGCGGCCGAGGGCGAGTAGACGCGCAGCAGTTCGAACGGGATCGAGAAATTGGCGCCGTCGTCGAAGGCGATGTCGAAGCGTTTGGATTGTTGGTGGACGGTGAGTTCAGTAGGGATGGCCATGATGTTTGTACCTGATTTGCCAGCGAACATTGTTGTTCTCGCGAACATCAAAACCGTCATTCCGCGAAAGCGGGAATGACGGGCATATATTAGGGAATATTGATATTTTAGCGGTTTGCAAACCGCCGTGTGATCGCCTCTACCAATCGCGGCAATAGCGCCCGGCGCGCTTCCAGCACCGCCGCGTCGGTCGCGCGCACCGCCTGCGCCCACACCGGTGCCGGGAAATGGGCGTCGTCGGCGTAGCGCGGAATCACGTGCCAGTGCAGATGCGGCACCACGTTGCCGAGGCTGGCCACGTTCACTTTCAGGGGCTGCATCACCTCGCGCACCGCCAGTTCCAGCTGCCACACGGCCTCGTTCAGCAGCAGGCGGTCCGCGTCGAGCAGGTCGCTCGCTTCGCGCACATGGTCCTTCCAGATCACGCGCGCGAAGCCCGGGTAGTTCGGCTCGTCCGCCAGGATCACGGCGAACTTGTCGTTGTCAACTACCTTGGAAACGGCAAGATCGCACAGTTCGCAGCCGGCAAGCCGGGTCATACCAGCACCCTTTCGATACCGCCGTTGTTGGCCTTGGCGACGTACTCCGGCAGCCAGTTCTCACCCAGCAGGTGCTTGGCCATCTCGACCACGATGTAGTCGGCGGTGGTGCCGGCGTCCTCGTTGTAGCGCGACAGGCCTTGCAGGCAGGACGGGCAGCTGGTCAGGATCTTGACCTCGCCGTCGAAGCCGTCGGCGCGCAGTTTATCGGCGCCCTTCTCCATCTCCTGCTCCTTGCGGAAGCGGACCTGGGTCGAGATGTCCGGGCGCGATACGGCAAAGGTGCCGGACTCGCCGCAGCAGCGGTCGTTTTTCTCGATCTTGACGTTGTCGACGGTCTGCACCAGCGCATTCACGGTCTTCATCGAATCCTGCAGCTTCATCGGCGTGTGGCAGGGATCGTGGTACATGTAGCGGGTACCGCTCACGCCTTCCAGCCTGACGCCCTTCTCCAGCAGGTATTCGTGGATGTCGATGATGCGGCAGCCCGGGAAGATCTTGTCGAACTCGTAGCCCGCCAGCGAGTCGTAGCAGGTGCCGCAGGAGACCACGACCGTCTTGATGTCCAGATAATTGAGCGTGTTGGCCATGCGGTGGAACAGCACGCGGTTATCGGTCACCATCTTGTCGGCCTTGTCGAACTGGCCGGCGCCGCGTTGCGGGTAACCGCAGCACAAATAACCCGGCGGCATCACCGTCTGCACGCCGACTTCCCACAGCATCGCCTGGGTGGCCAGGCCGACCTGCGAGAACAGGCGCTCCGAGCCGCAGCCCGGGAAGTAGAACACGGCTTCGGTATCGGCCGTGGTCACCTTCGGGTTGCGGATGATCGGAATCACCTTGTCGTCCTCGATGTCCAGCAGCGCGCGCGCCGTCTTCTTCGGCAGATTGCCCGGCATCTTCTTGTTGATGAAGTGGATCACCTGCTCGCGCACCGGCAGCTTGCCGGTGGTCGGCGGCGGCGCCTTGGTCGTCTCTTTCGCCAGGCCCTTCAGCAGCGTGTTGCCCAGGCGCTGGGCCTTGAAGCCGATATCGACCATGGCCTTGCGGGTGGCGTTGATGGTCGTGGGGTCGGTCGCGTTCAGGAAGAACATCGCCGCGCGGTTGGCCGGCTTGAAGCTGCGCTTGTCCATCTTGCGCAGCAGGTTACGCATGTTCATCGAGACGTCGCCGAAGTCGATGTTGACCGGGCACGGCGTCACGCACTTGTGGCACACGGTGCAGTGGTCGGACACGTCCTCGAACTCTTCCCAGTGGCGGATCGACACGCCGCGCCTGGTCTGCTCTTCGTACAGGAAGGCTTCGATCAGGGCGGACGTCGCCAGGATCTTGTCGCGCGGCGAGTACAGCAGGTTCGATTGCGGCACGTGGGTGGTGCACACCGGCTTGCACTTGCCGCAGCGCAGGCAGTCCTTGATGCTGTTGGCGATCTCGCCGATGTCGCTCTGCTGCATGATCAGCGACTCGTGGCCCATCAGGCCGAACGACGGCGTGTAGGCGTTGGTGAGATCGGCCGCCACCGCCGTGGTATTCAGCAGCTTGCCCTTGTTGAAACGGCCTTCCGGGTCGACGCGCTGCTTGTACTCGCGGAATTCGCGGATCTCGTCGTCGGTCAGGAATTCCAGTTTGGTGATACCGATGCCGTGCTCGCCCGAGATCACGCCGTCCAGCGAACGCGCCAGCTTCATGATGCGCTCGACGGCCTTATGGGCGTCCTGCAGCATCGCGTAATCGTCCGAGTTCACCGGCAGGTTGGTGTGCACGTTGCCGTCGCCGGCGTGCATGTGCAGCGCCACGAACACGCGCGAACGCAGCACGCGCTTGTGGATGGCCGTCGCTTCGTCCAGGACCGGTTTGTAGGCCGCGCCGTTGAAGATCTGGCGCAGCGGCGCGCGGATGTCGTGCTTCCACGAGACGCGCACCGTGTGGTCCTGCACCACGTCGAACAGGGTCGCCCCCGGCTGGTGGGACACGCGCTGCTCGACAGTCTCGTACAGCGTCGACAGGCCGAAGTCGGCCAGCTTGCTGCGCACCTCGGCCAGCGGCTGGTCGAGGTTGGCCAGCAGCCAGCCCCAGCGCGCGGCGACTTGCCCCAGCAGCGCGTCTGCCTGTTGCGGACGGTCGCCCAGGATCTCTTCCTTCGACACGCCCTCGCTGGTCGCATCGTCGCCCTTGCTCACGTCCAGCTGGCCGGCCGTGAACCAGGCGTGCAGTTCCTCGACCAGCTGCAGCTTGTTCTTGATCGACAGTTCGACGTTGATGCGCTCGATGCCGTCGGTGTACTCGCCCATGCGATTCAGCGGGATGACCACGTCCTCGTTGATTTTGAAGGCGTTGGTATGGCGCGCGATCGCCGCGGTGCGCGAGCGGTCGAGCCAGAATTTCTTGCGCGCTTCCGGGCTGACGGCGACGAAGCCCTCGCCCACACGCGTGTTCGCCAGGCGCACCACTTCCGAGGCCGCCAGCGCCACCGCGTTCTCGTCGTCGCCGACGATGTCGCCGAACAGCGCCATCTTGGGCAGCGTGCCGCGCTTGGATTTGGTGGCGTAGCCGACCGCGCGCAGGTAGCGCTCGTCGAGGTGTTCGAGGCCGGCCAGGCGCAGGCTGTCGAATTCCGGCTTGCCGCTCTTCGGCAGGCTGTCCAGGTAATCCTTGATCTCGACGATCGACGGGATCGCGTCGCGCGCCTGGCCGAAGAATTCCAGCGCCACCGTGCGCGTAAACTTCGGCATCTTGTGCAGGATCCAGCGGCCCGAGGTGATCAAGCCGTCGGTGCCCTCTTTCTGCACGCCCGGCAGACCGGCCAGGAACTTGTCGGTGACGTCCTTGCCCAGGCCTTCCTTGCGGAAGCGGCGGCCTTCGATCGACAGGGTCTCGGTACGGAAGGGTTCACCCTTGGGTGCGCCCTTTTCCGACGGATGCGTCCATTCCAGCTTGAAGGTCGCGACCGGGGTGTCGTGGATCTTGCCCAGGTTGTGGTCGACGCGCGTGACCTCGAGCCAGTCGCCGTTCGGGTCGACCATGCGCCACGAGGCCAGGTTGTCGAGCGCGGTGCCCCACAGGACGGCCTTCTTGCCGCCGGCGTTCATCGCGATATTGCCGCCGATGCAGGAGGCGTGCGCCGAGGTCGGGTCGACCGCGAACACGAAGCCGGCCTTCTCGGCCGCCTGCGAGACGCGCTGGGTGACCACGCCGGCGCCGGTGTAGATGGTCGCGTACTCGCGCTCCACGCCCGGCAGGCGGGTCAGCTCGACCTCGCTCATGTGGATCAGCTTTTCGGTGTTGATCACGGCCGACATCGGCGACAGCGGAATCGCGCCGCCGGTGTAGCCGGTGCCGCCGCCGCGCGGGATGATGGTCAGGCCGAGCTCGATGCAGCCCTTGACCAGGCCGGCCATTTCATCTTCGGTGTCCGGCAGCACGACCAGGAACGGGTATTCGACGCGCCAGTCGGTGGCGTCGGTCACGTGCGAGGTGCGGTGCATGCCGTCGAAGCGGATGTTGCGCTTGTCGGTATAGCGGCCCAGCACGGCCTTGGCGCGCTTGCGCAGGTCGTACATGTCGGAAAATTCGCGGCCGAAATCGTCGACCGCCTTGCGGGCGGCGGCCAGCAGCTGCTCGACCGCGCTGCTGCGGGCGGCATCGGCGTTGTCGCCGGCGTCGATCGTCAGGCGGCGCTTGTCGACTTCGCCCAGGCGGTGGTGCAGGGCCTCGATCAGCTTGGCGCGCCGCTTGGGGTTGTCCAGCATGTCGTCCTGCAGATACGGATTGCGACGCACCACCCAGATGTCGCCCAGCACCTCGTACAGCATGCGTGCCGAACGGCCGGTCTGGCGCGCGCCGCGCAATTCGTCGAGCAGGCGCCACGAGGACTCGCCCAGCAGCCGGATCACGATCTCGCGATCGGAAAACGAAGTGTAGTTATAGGGGATTTCACGCAGGCGGGCCGGCGCGTTCTCTTCGAGCAGGGCGTGGATATTTGCGGGAGCGTTCATGGGGAAGTCGACTGGCGTACTGACGCGTAGGACATCCATTCTAGCTTAATGCGCTGCACCACGCTGGACCACGAGCGATTTGGCAAAGGCTTTCGGAGCAGAAACAACGGAAAACCACGGCCCGTTACAAATTTCTTTTTGGTAAATCAGGCTTTTTGCAACGAAAAATCGGCTGGGCGACCAGGAAGGCATCATCCCTTCGCTTGCCGCCCTACCCGAACACGCGGCTGCTCATGTCGCCGAGCCACTTCCACCACCCGTCCGGCACATACAGCAGCGTCGCGGTCATGAAGATGTAGCGTCCGAACTTGCCGATTGCCATATACCCCACGCTCGGCCAGAACGGCAGGTGCAGCCAGCCCGCCAGCGTGCACAGCGGATCGCCAATGCCCGGCACCCAGGACAGCAGCATGGACTTGGCGCCATACTTGGCCAGCCAGTGGAACCAGCGCGACTTGCGCTCCTTGGCGAAGGCCACCTTGGCGCGGTAGCCGATCCAGTAGTCGACGATGCCGCCCAGCGTGTTGCCGAGGGAGGCGACCAGGATCGCCGGCCAGAACAGCGCCGGATTGGCCTTGACCACCGCGAACACGGCCGGCTCGGAACCGAGCGGCAGCAGGGTCGCCGACACGAAGCTGATCAGGAAGACGGACGTGAGGCCGACACTTGGCGCGGCAAGGATTTTCAGCAGCCAGAGGACGGCGGATTCGATCATCGATAGTCGTTAGTTTGAGGAAACAGCTTAGTACGGCGAGACGAGGCAACGCCGCCATGGAGGATTTGTCGGGCACTCGGACACGTCCATTATAATGAGACGCACCTTATCGTAACGACACGGTTGAGCGCGCCCTATCCCTGCGCCGCCCGCCGTACTGCACAAGCCTCGGTTATCCGCCAAGCAGGACAGTCCCAGTCGCCCGGAACCCAGTAACGAAACCATCCGCCATGACCACCGACTACCTCAAGAAAATCCTGACCGCGCGCGTCTACGACGTGGCCGAAGAAACCCCGCTCGAACTGGCACCGACGCTGTCGCAGCGCATCGGCAACCGCATCTATTTCAAGCGCGAGGACATGCAGAGCGTGTTTTCGTTCAAGCTGCGTGGCGCCTATAACAAGATGGCGCACCTGTCGTCCGAGCAGCTCAAGCGCGGCGTGATCTGCGCCTCGGCCGGCAACCATGCGCAGGGCGTCGCGCTGTCGGCCAGCCGCCTCGGCTGCCGCGCGCTGATCGTGATGCCGACCACCACGCCGCCGGTGAAGATCAATGCGGTCAAGGCGCGCGGCGGCGCCAACGTCGAGATCGTGCTGCACGGCGATTCGTATACCGATGCCTACAACCACGCGCTGAGCCTGGAACGCGAGCAGAAGCTGACCTTCGTGCATCCGTTCGACGATCCCGACGTGATCGCCGGCCAGGGCACGATCGGCATGGAGATCCTGCGCCAGCACGCCGGTCCGATCCACGCGATCTTCGTCGCGATCGGCGGCGGCGGGCTGGTGGCCGGCGTCGGCGCCTATGTGAAAGCGGTGCGGCCGGACATCAAGATCATCGGTGTGCAGACCATCGATTCGGATGCCATGGCCAAGAGCCTGAAGGCCGGCGAGCGCGTCACCCTGCCCGACGTCGGCCTGTTCTCGGACGGCACCGCGGTGCGCCTGGTGGGCGAGGAAACCTTCCGCATCGCCAAGGAAGTCGTGGACGAGGTGATCATCGTCGACACCGACGCCATCTGCGCCGCGATCCAGGACGTGTTCCAGGACACGCGCAGCATCCTGGAACCGGCCGGCGCGCTGGCCGTCGCCGGCGCCAAGGCCTATGTGGAACGCGCGCAGATGTCGCGCCAGCCGGTGAAGAACGAGACGCTGGTGGCGGTGGCCTGCGGCGCCAACATGAATTTCGACCGCCTGCGCTTCGTGGCCGAGCGCGCCGAGGTGGGCGAAGCGCGCGAAGCCGTGTTCGCGGTGACGATTCCCGAGCAGCGCGGCAGCTTCAAGCGCTTCTGCGGCCTGGTCGGCCCGCGCAACGTGACCGAGTTCATCTACCGCATCAGCGACGCGCGCGAAGCCCACGTGTTCGTGGGCGTGCAGGTGGGGAACCGCAGCGAGTCCGGCATGGTCGGACGTACTTTCGAGGAGCACGGCTTCCGCACGCTCGACCTGACGCACGACGAACTGGCCAAGCAGCACGTCCGCCACCTGGTCGGCGGCAAGAGCCCGCTGGCAAACGACGAGTTGCTGTACCGCTTCGAATTCCCGGAACGCCCTGGGGCGCTGATGCGTTTCCTGGACAGCATGGCGCCGAACTGGAATATCTCGCTGTTCCACTATCGCAACCAGGGCGGCGACGTGGGACGCATCCTGGTCGGGCTGCAGGTGCCGGCCGGCGAGATGGATGAGTTCCGGCAATTCCTGGCGACGCTCGGCTACCGCCACTGGGACGAGAGCGCGAATCCGGTCTACAAGCTGTTCCTGTAACGACGCGTGTAACGCATGCGCCCGCATGGCGGCGGAAAGGTGTACGATACGCCGCTTTGCCGCCGCCGGGCCGGCATCCGGAGCGTTCCCGGCACATCGAGACAGGACCATGACCAATACACCCGATCAATCGCCGCTCGGCAAAACCTCGGCCTACCAGACCCAGTACGCACCCGAGCTGCTGTTTCCCATCCCGCGCCAGCAAAAACGTGACGAGCTCGGCCTGAGCGGCACGCTGCCCTTCTTCGGCGTCGACATCTGGAACGCCTATGAGCTGTCGTGGCTGAACATGCGCGGCAAGCCGCAGGTCGCGATCGCAACGATCAGCGCGCCGGCCGATTCGCCGAATATCGTCGAGTCGAAATCGTTCAAGCTTTACCTGAATTCCTTCAACCAGACCCGCCTGGCCAATCACGAAGCCCTGCTGGCCCTGCTGCGCGAAGACCTGTCGCATGCCTTCGGCGCGCCGGTGCACGTGGCGCTGACCCCGGCCGAGGAGTTCGGCAAGCTCAAGATGGGCGAGCTGGACGGTTTGCTGCTGGACCGCCTGGATATCGAGGTCGACAATTACAGCCCGGCGCCGGAATTGCTCAAAGCTAATTTTGACGAAGCGACGGTCGAAGAAACCCTGGTCTCGCACCTGCTGAAATCGAATTGCCTGGTCACCGGCCAGCCCGATTGGGGCAGCGTGCAAATCCATTATGTCGGTCCGCAAATCGACCAGGAAAGCCTGCTGCGCTACCTGATCGGCTTCCGCGAGCACAATGAATTCCACGAGCAATGTGTGGAGCGCATTTTTGTCGATATCTTGCGCCAATGTAAGCCGAGCAAATTGTCGGTGTATGCCCGCTATACCCGGCGCGGTGGCCTCGACATCAACCCATGGCGTGCCAACTTCAGCACCAGTAAGCCGTCGAATTTGCGCACCGCGCGTCAATAATTCGCCACACCACCTGTTACGCCGGACAATCGACACCATGTATTGTCCGTTTCCGGCGACACGAAGCGGCTGATTGCATGGCTGTTTCGACAACCCGGCGCGGCAGCTCTATATTTCATGGCGGGATTTTTTCCGCTAGAAAAATTGGCGAAACCGCCCCGGTGTAAGCATTTTTTGCGCAAAATCCTCAGTTTCGTTTAGGAAATTGCGTACGGCCTTTCGTTGGCTACGATGCCCGCTGATGACTGTATACGGCGTGGTTGAAACACCCGATCAACCCAGTGCGAAATCGAATTACACGGCCATAAAACAGGCCTATAATTCCCGCTCGCAAGCACTTGTGGTGCACCGCAATATCGAAGCGTGTTATGACTAACTTAAGCAAAATCCTCTCGCTCGACAACGTCCAGCTTGACCTGGAAGTCTCCAGCAAGAAACGCGCCTTTGAACAGGCTGGCCTGATTTTCGAAAACAACTGCGGCATCGCCCGCTCGACCGTCTCGGAAAACCTGTTTGCGCGCGAGCGCCTGGGTTCCACCGGTCTGGGCCATGGCGTGGCTGTCCCGCACGGACGCATCAAGGGCAGCAAGAGCCTGAAGGCACCGCTGGCCGCCTTCGTGCGCCTGGTCGAGCCGATCCCGTTCGAATCGCCGGACGGGCAACCGGTCAAGCTCTTGTTCTTCCTCCTGATTCCCGACCACGTGACCCAGCAGCACCTGGAAATCCTGTCGGAGATCGCCGAGCTGTTCTCCGACGAGGCGATCCGCACGGCGCTGGCCACCGATATGGACCCGCGGTCGGTGCATGAACGCATCATCAACTGGCAGCCGAGCCTGCAAGCGCTGGGCTGATACGTGCCTATGTTGCAGACACCGCTGACCATCCAAAGGCTGTACGACGATAACCGCGACACGCTGCAACTGGGCTGGTTCGCCGGTTTCCCGGGCGGCGAACGCCTGATCTCGGGCGACGCCGTCTCGGCCGCCGACCAGGTCGGGCACCTGAACCTGATCCACCCGGGCCGCATCCAGGTGTTCGGCCACCAGGAGCTGAACTATTACCAGCGCCTGAAATCCGGTTCGCGCAGCCA
>JAKOOD010000447.1 GCA_022701635.1 Burkholderiaceae bacterium
TCGGCATCAGGAACACGGGAATCGCGCCGCACATGATGATCGAGTGCAGGATCGACTTGTGGCAGTTGCGGTCGACCACGACGATGTCGCCCGGCGCCACGGTCGAGTGCCAGACCATCTTGTTCGACGTCGAGGTGCCGTTGGTGACGAAGTAGCAGTGGTCGGCGTTGTAGATGCGCGCGGCGTTGCGCTCGGACTTGGCCACCGGGCCGGTGTGATCGAGCAGCTGGCCCAGTTCTTCCACGGCGTTGCAGACGTCGGCGCGCAGCATGTTCTCGCCGAAGAACTGGTGGAACATCTGGCCGATCGGCGACTTCAGGAAGGCGACGCCGCCCGAGTGGCCCGGGCAGTGCCACGAGTACGAACCGTCGTTGGCGTAGTTCACCAGGGCGCGGAAGAAGGGCGGCGCCAGGCTGTCCAGGTAGGCCTTGGCTTCGCGGATGATGTGACGCGCGACGAATTCCGGCGTGTCCTCGAACATGTGGATGAAGCCGTGCAGCTCCTTCAGGATGTCGTTCGGGATGTGGCGGCTGGTGCGGGTCTCGCCGTAGATGTAGATCGGGATGTCCGAGTTCTTGTGGCGGATCTCCTGCACGAAGGCGCGCAGGGCGGTCAGCGCGAAGTTGGTTTCCTCGACCGTGCCGCTGCCGAATTCCTCGTCGTCGATCGACAGCACGAAGGCCGAGGCGCGCGACTGCTGCTGGGCGAACTGGGACAGGTCGCCGTAGCTCGTCAGTCCCAGCACTTCCATGCCTTCTTTTTCCATCGCGGCGGCCAGCGCGCGAATGCCGAGGCCCGAGGTGTTCTCGGAACGGAAATCCTCGTCAATGATGACGATAGGGAAACGAAATTTCATCGACAGCTCCAAAGCGAAGCGCCGCGCACGCCGTCTTCCCGGTAGGGGAAGGCGGCCGGGCACGGCACCGAAAAAAATAAGAAGCGGATTTTCGCAGAAATGCGCGCTTGTTGGTGAAAAAATTATGGCGGTCCGGCGAACCGGCTTGTGCGTCATCCCGTACCTGCGCCAGCCTAACGGCCTTTGCCGATCGGCGGCGCACTCTTGTCGAGCATGGCGCGATGCGGATCGGGTTTCGGCGCACTTAGGTTAATCGGCTAACGGAAGCGGGCGCGGCAGGCCAATAAGCTGGAGTCCTGTCCTGCACCGCATCACCGCGCATTGCACAACCGCGCATTGAACAACTGTTTTCGATCTGAGGCCACCATGAGCACCGTCCGCGTCGCATTCCAGAGCAAAGTCGCCACCAGCCCCGAGGAACTGTGGGACTGGAGCACCTCGGTACGCGGCGTCGACGCCGAGATGGGGCCGGTGCTGAAGCTCGACTTCCCCAAGGGAATGACCCACATCCCGCGCGACGGCAGCGGCCTTGGCAAACCGCTGGGCAAGTGCAAGTTCCTGCTGTTCGGCATCCTGCCGGTCGACTTGTCGCGCCTGACCTTCGTCGAGGTCGAGCCGGGCCGGCGCTTCGTCGAGCAGTCGCCGCTGTTGTCGATGAAATCCTGGCGCCACGAGCGCACCATCGCGCCGGGGCCGGACGGCACCGAGGTGGTCGACCGGCTCGAATTCACGCCGCGCTTCGCCCCGAGGATGGTGACCTGGTTCATCTCCAAATTCTTCCAGCACCGCCACGACGTGCTCAAGCGCGTGTTCCGCGAACGCCGCGCGACGGCGCGCCCGCAGGTCGCCCACCCGGCCTGAGCGCGGGTGGCGGCGCTGCCGCTCAGTTCGTCGCTTAGTTCATCGCTCAGTTGACCGCTCAGTGCGCCGCCGAGTGTCCCGCTTGGTGCGTGGCCGGGCCGGACGCCATCATGGCGCCGATCGGATCGACGTGCAGGCCGGCGAAGGCGCCCAGCACGAAGCCGATGATGGCAACCACATAGGTCACGCGCAGCAACCAGCGCCGGCGCGTCAGCAGCGCGATCGCCGCCAGCGAGATCGCGATCTGTTCGGCGGTGGTCGCCAGCGCCCACTGGTGGTGGCTGTGCAGCGCGCGTTCGGACTCGGCGTTCCAGACGTCCGACTCGTGCTCGTACTTCTCGGCTTCCTTCTTGATGCCGCCCTTTTCGCCCTCGTAGCGCGCGACGTCGGCCTTGTACTTGGCGGCATCCACGCCCGGCAGCGACGCGGCCAGTTCGGCCAGGTTCTGCTTGTTCGACTTGGCCTGGTAATAATTCCAGGAATTGGCCGCGGTGGTCTTGGCGATCGCCGCGTTGTTCTTGTAGAGGGCGGCGTCGTTCTGGGTGGCGCCGCCGAGGTAGCCGAACAGCGCGCCGACCGTGGCCAGCACGGCGGTCATCACCGCGATATTGTTGGAAAAGCTGTCGCCGTGGGCGCCGCCCTGGGCGACGTGTTCGACCGCGTGGTCGTGCGGTCCGTGTACGTGAAATCCGTGTCCTGACATGCTGCGGGTAGGGGTTGGGTTACGTGGTGCGTTCGTAGGTGACGAACGAGAAGTCGAGATCGCCCTCGGCCGCGTGCTGCGGCTCGCGCGCGGTCGCTGCCCAGCGGGCGGCGTCGATCTCGGGGAAGAAGGTGTCGCAAGGGTAGACCTTGTCGATGTGGGTGACGATCATACGGTCGGCGAGCGCCATCGCCGCGGCGAAGATCTGGGCGCCGCCGATGATGCTGGCCGCGTCATCGCCCACCATCGCGATCGCCTCCTCGAGCGAGTGGGCGACCTCGACGCCCTCGTGCGTCCATCCGGCGTTGCGCGTGACGACGATGTTGCGGCGCTTGGGCAGCGGGCGGCCGATCGAGTCGAAGGTCTTGCGGCCCATGATGATCGGCTTGCCGAGCGTGACGCGCTTGAAGTGCGCCAGGTCTTCCGGCAGGTGCCAGGGCAGCTGGTTGTCGACGCCGATGCCGCGCGCGGCGTCCATCGCGACCACGAGTGTCAGTTGTGTTGCCATATTCAATCTCCGGGTGGAGCGGCATTCTAACAGCTGATGTCAGTCGGCGTCCTGCAGCGGGAAGCGCACGTGCACGTCGAGGCCGCCCTGGTGCGCGTCGCCGAGCGCGATCCGGGCGCCCAGGCGGGCGGCGATGGTGGCGGTGATCGCCAGGCCGAGGCCGGAGCCGATCTGGCCATTGCCGAGCACGCGGTAAAAGGCGTCGAACACGCGCGCGCGCTCGGCCGCCGGGATGCCGGGACCGCTATCCTCGACGTGCAGGTCGGCCCAAGCACCATCCGGCCCGGTATCGACGTCGACCCGGATGTCGACCCGGCCACCCTGTGGCGTGTAGCGGATCGCGTTGTCGATCAGGTTCTTGACCAGGGTCTTGAGGTCGACCAGCGGCCCGGTCACCAGCGGATCGGCGTCGCCGACCACCCCGAGGTCGATTCCCTTGGCGTCGGCCAGCGGCACCAGGTCTTCCAGGCATTCCAGGATCGCGCGCTTGAGCGGTACCGCGCCGCCGCCGCCATCGCCGCTCGCGCCGGCAGCCGCTTCCTGGGTGCGCGCCAGCGTCAGCAGCTGGTCGAGCAGGATGCGGGTGCGGCCGATGCCGGCCGACAGCGCGTCCAGGCGGGTGCGCGCCTCGGGCGACATCTCGCTTGCCGCCAGGCGCTCGGCCTGCAGCGACATTGCGGTCATCGGCGAGCGCAGCTCGTGGGCGGCGTCGGCGATGAAGCGGCGCTGGCGCGCCATGGTGCGTGCGGTGCGCGTGATCAGGCGGTTGATCTCGGCGACGAACGGCCAGACTTCCGACGGCAGCGCGCTGCGGTCGAGCGCCCCGGTCTCGTGTTCCTGGCGCGCGCCCAGCTGCGCGGTGAGCGTGCGCAGCGGCCGGAACATCAGGCGCACCAAGATCGTCACCAGCAGCGCCAGCAGCGGTGCCAGCACCAGCAGCGGCAGCACGGTGCGGCCGGCGTCGGCGCGCGCGATGGCGTCGCGCATGGCGGTCTGCTGGGCCACCGCGGCGCGGATGCCCTTGGCATTGGTGCGCACGTACACGCGCCACTGTTCGCCGCCACTGTCGACGGTCTGCAGGCCGTCGGGCAGGTCGTCGGAGAAGCAGGGTGGCGGCCCGTGGCACAGGATCGGGCGGCCGTCTTCGCCGGCGATGAAGCGCAGCACGATGCGGGCGTCGAAATCGATGTCGCCGGCGCGTGCGCGCGCCTGCGGCGAGGCCGGCACGGCATCCAGCTTGCCGATGATGTAGCCGATCTGGCGCAGCTGCACGTCCTGCAGGCGGTGCGCATCGGCGGTGGCGGCGACGTACGCATAGGCGCCCGCGGCAAAGGCGCCGAGCAGGATCGTGGCCGAGATCCAGGCCGACAGCCGCAACCGCAGCGAGGAGGCTAGCGGGCCTTCGCGACCATCCATCCCACGCCCCTGACGTTCTTGATGACCTCGCTGCCCAGCTTCTTGCGCAGCGCGTGGATCAGGAATTCGATCGCATTGCTTTCGACTTCCTCGTTCCAGCCGTA
>JAKOOD010000456.1 GCA_022701635.1 Burkholderiaceae bacterium
TTCATCGACGACGGCCCGATGCCCTGGAAGTGGGCGCGGTCGAAGGTCACCGTCTGCTGCGCCTTGACGATCTCGGTCAGCATCGGCGGGATCGCCGCCAGCTTGTCGCGCGGGGTGTCGTAGGTCACGCTGATCGAGAACACGATGCGGCGCCGCTGCATGCGCGTCATGTTCTGGAGCCGGCTTTTTAATAAATCGCCATTGGCGAAGATCAGTTCCTCGCCGCCGAGGCTGCGGATGCGCGTGGTTTTCAGGCCCACGTATTCGACCGTGCCCAGGTATTTGTCGACGATCACGAAGTCGCCGATCACGAAGGGTTTGTCCAGCACGATCGACAGGGAAGCGAACAGGTCGCCCAGGATATTCTGCACCGCCAGCGCGACGGCCACGCCGCCGATGCCGAGCGAGGCGACCAGGGTGGTGATGTTGACGCCCAGGTTATCCAGGATCATCAGCAGGATCACGATCCACAGCACCATGCGCGCGATGAAGCTGACGGCCGCCGCCGAGGTTGCGCGGCCGGGTTCGTCCGAGCGGTTGCGGTAATACTCCGTCAGCCAGGCGCGCAGGGCGCGGTTGCCCCATAGCGCCGCCTGCAGCAGGCCGCTCACGATGGCGACCCGCGTCACCAGCTGGTGCACGTACTCGGGCAAGACCAGCAGCTTGCTGCCGGCGAACACGCCCATCACGACGATGACGAACAGCCGCGTCGCATCCAGGGTTTCGACAGCGATGTCGTCGAGCCGGGTCGCGGTGCGCGCCGCCAGCCGGCGCAGGTGGTGCACCACCACTTTCTTGGTCACGTAGAGCGCGAGCATCACCGCGGCGGCGACGCCGAGCGCCGTCAGCCACGCCAGCGTCGTGTTATTGAAAAACACCAGATCCATGCCTTCATCCTTTCCAACATACTGCTTAACGAGCGGCCAATTGTAACGGTCTCGTGCAGCGCACAAGATTTTGCATCCGGGTATTGCGCTTTACGGATTGTTGCTCGTATAATGCGGCTCCTCGGGCGGTTAGTTCAGTTGGTTAGAATACTTGGTCGACATCCAAGGGGTCGCAGGTTCGAATCCTGCACCGCCCACCAGAATTCCTTCATACATATCGCAGGCCTCAGCTTCACGAGCGCCTGTAGAGAAAAGGCGCAGCAATGTGCCTTTTCTGCGCTGACCAGCCAGGTCAGATTTCTTTTCTCTCCACGAACACAGCGTGAAACGCAACAGGCCGCGTCAACTCTTCGCATTCTCCTGTTGCGTCCTTCCGATGCGGGCGCTATACTAGCCGGCTTCGGTATGGGCATGTCTTTTTTTGCCCATGCGTTTTGTAGTTCAACTATCCCCGCCCAATCGCAGGTGGGAATTGGAGAAAAAATGAGCCTGGGCCTTCTCGGTCGCAAGGTTGGCATGATGCGCATCTTCACGGATGACGGGGATTCGATCCCGGTCACCGTGCTGGACGTGTCGAACAACCGTGTTGCGCAAATCAAAACTCCTGAAACCGACGGTTATTCCGCTGTTCAGGTCGTATTCGGTCAACGTCGCGCTTCCCGCGTGAACAAGGCCAGTGCGGGTCACTACGCCAAAGCTGGTGTCGAAGCCGGTACGCTGCTGAAGGAATTCCGCATCGACGCCGAGCAAGCCGCTGGTTTCAAGGCTGGCGACGCAGTCAATGTATCCCTGTTCGAAGTCGGCCAGAAAATCGACGTGCAAGGCACCTCGATCGGTAAAGGCTACGCCGGTACCATCAAGCGTCACAACTTTGCTTCGGGCCGCCAAACCCACGGTAACTCGCGTTCGCACAACGTTCCTGGCTCCATCGGTATGGCGCAGGATCCGGGTCGCGTGTTCCCTGGTAAGCGCATGACCGGTCACATGGGCGACGAAACCGTCACCACCCAGAACCTGGAAATCGCCCGTATCGACGCCGAGCGTCAACTGCTGCTGGTCAAGGGTGCCGTTCCTGGCGCCAAGAACGGCCAAGTGGTTGTCAAGCCGGCCGTCAAGGTCAAAGCAAAGAAAGGAGCGTAAACGATGGAACTGAAGCTCCTGAACGAGCAAGGCCAAGCCGGCTCGAACGTTAACGCCACCGATGAAGTCTTCGGTCGCGATTACAACGAAGCACTGATCCACCAGATCGTGGTCGCCTATGCCGCCAACGCGCGCAGCGGTAACCGCAAGCAGAAGGATCGTGAAGAAGTCTCCCACACGACCAAGAAGCCTTGGCGCCAGAAAGGCACCGGCCGCGCCCGTGCCGGTATGTCGTCGTCGCCACTGTGGCGTGGCGGTGGTCGCATCTTCCCGAACTCGCCTGACGAGAACTTCTCGCACAAGGTCAACAAGAAGATGTATCGCGCCGGCATGTGCTCGATCCTGTCGCAGCTGGCCCGCGAAGAGCGCCTGAGCGTCGTCGAAAACCTGTCGATCGAAGCCCCGAAGACCAAGCTGCTGTCGCAGAAGCTGCAGAGCATGGGCCTGGAATCGGTCCTGGTGATCACCGACACCATCGACGAAAACCTGCTGCTGGCATCGCGCAACCTGCCGAACGTGCTGGTTGTCGAGCCGAAGCACGCCGACCCGATGTCGCTGGTGTTCTACAAGAAAGTCCTGGTCACCAAAGCTGCTCTGGCCAAGATCGAGGAGATGTACGCATGAGCGCCGCAATCAAATTCAGCGAAGAGCGCCTGATGAAGGTGCTGCTGGCTCCGGTCATTTCCGAAAAGGCGACCTTCGTCGCGGAAAAGAACGAACAGATCGTGTTCAAGGTCCTGCCTGACGCGACCAAGCCGGAAATCAAAGCTGCCGTCGAACTGCTGTTCAAAGTCGAAGTGGAATCGGTGCAGACCGTGAACCGCGAAGGCAAAGTCAAGCGTTCGGGCCGTTTCACCGGTCGCCGCAACCACACCAAGCGCGCTTTCGTGGCCCTGAAGCCGGGTCAGGAAATTAACTTTGTCGAGGAGGCTCAATAATGGCACTCGTTAAGATGAAGCCAACCTCCCCAGGCCGCCGCGGCATGGTGAAGGTTGTGACCGAAGGCCTGTACAAAGGCCGTCCGTTCGCAGCCCTGGTTGAGAAGAAATCGAAGACTGCTGGCCGTAACAACAACGGCCACATCACTACCCGTCACATCGGTGGTGGTCACAAGCAACACTATCGTCTGGTTGACTTCAAACGTCAAAAAGACGGTATCCCGGCCAAGGTCGAGCGTATCGAATACGACCCGAACCGTACCGCGCACATCGCACTGCTGTGCTACGCGGACGGCGAGCGTCAGTACATCATCGCCACCAAAGGCATGGCTGTCGGCGACAGCGTCATGAACGGCTCGGAAGCGTCGATCAAGTCGGGCAACTGCCTGCCGATCCGCAACATCCCGGTCGGTACCGTGATGCATTGCGTCGAAATGCTGCCAGGTAAGGGTGCCCAGATGGCCCGTACCGCCGGCGCCGGCGTCGTGCTGATGGCCCGCGAAGGCACCTACGCCCAGGTTCGCCTGCGCTCGGGTGAAGTCCGTCGCGTGCACATCGAGTGCCGTGCGACCATCGGTGAAGTCGGCAATGCCGAACACAGCCTGCGCAAGATCGGTAAAGCTGGTGCGATGCGCTGGCGCGGTGTTCGTCCTACCGTCCGCGGTGTGGTCATGAACCCGGTCGATCACCCGCACGGTGGTGGTGAGGGCAAGACTGCAGCTGGTCGTCATCCAGTGTCGCCTTGGGGCCAACAGACGAAGGGCAAGAAGACGCGTTCGAACAAGCGCACTTCTTCGATGATCGTTTCGCGCCGCGGCAAGAAATAAGGGATAAGAAATGACTCGTTCATTGAAAAAAGGGCCGTTCATTGACGCCCACCTGGTGAAAAAAGTCGAAACCGCGCAAGCGAACAAAGACAAGAAGCCAGTCAAAACCTGGTCGCGCCGCTCGACGATCAGCCCGGACTTCATCGGTCTGACGATCGCCGTCCACAATGGCAAGGTGCACGTACCTGTGTACATCTCCGAGAACATGGTTGGTCACAAGCTGGGTGAATTCGCCCTGACCCGCACGTTCAAGGGCCATGCCGCCGACAAGAAGGCGAAGAAATAATGGAAACCAAAGCTATCCTCAAAGGCGTGCGCCTGTCGGAGCAAAAAGGCCGTCTGGTCGCGGATCTGATCCGCGGCAAGAAAGTCGACGCTGCCCTGAACATCCTGCAATTCAGCCCGAAAAAGGGCGCGACCATCATCAAGAAAGTGCTGGAGTCCGCAATCGCGAACGCCGAGCACAATGATGGCGCCGACATCGACGAACTGAAAGTGGTTCAGATCTATGTCGAAAAGGGCCCGATCCTGAAGCGCTTTACGGCACGTGCCAAAGGCCGCGGTGATCGCATTTCGAAACAATCCTGTCACGTCTACGTGACTGTCGGTAACTAAGGGGCATACGATGGGTCAGAAAATCCACCCAACCGGCTTCCGCCTGGCGGTCACCCGTAACTGGGCATCGCGTTGGTACGCTGGCAACGGCAACTTCGCCGACATGCTGAAGGAAGACCTGGAAGCACGCGTCTTCCTGAAGAAGAAGCTGAAGAACGCTTCGGTCGGCCGCATCGTCATCGAGCGTCCTGCCAAGAACGCACGCTTCACGATCTACTCGTCGCGTCCGGGCGTGGTCATCGGTAAAAAAGGCGAAGACATCGAAGTCCTGAAGTCGTCGCTGACCAAGATCATGGGCGTGCCGGTGCACGTCAATATCGAAGAGATCCGCAAGCCGGAAATCGACTCGCAGCTGATCGCCGATTCGATCTCGCAGCAGCTGGAAAAGCGCATCATGTTCCGCCGCGCCATGAAGCGCGCGATGCAGAACGCCATGCGCCTGGGCGCTGTCGGCATCAAGATCATGTCGTCGGGCCGCCTGAACGGCATCGAAATCGCACGTACCGAATGGTACCGCGAAGGCCGTGTGCCGCTGCACACCCTGCGCGCCGATATCGACTACGGCACCAGCGAAGCATCGACCACCTACGGCATCATCGGCGTCAAGGTGTGGGTCTACAAGGGCGATCGTTCGGCAACGGGCGAAGCACCTGTGATCGACGTCCCGCCGGACGACAAGAAGCCACGCGGCCCGCGTCGTGATGATGGCAAGCCGGGCGGCCGTCCGCGTCCAGGCGCCAAACCAGGTACCGCTCCAGCCGGTCGCCGCGCTGCTGCCAAGCCGGCCGCAGCTGAGAAAGCAGGAGAATAAGCATGCTGCAACCATCGCGCAGGAAGTATCGTAAAGAGCAGAAAGGCCGTAACACCGGCATTTCGCACACCCGCGGCACCGCTGTGTCGTTCGGTGAGTTCGGCCTGAAGGCAGTTGCCCGCGGCCGTATCACCGCGCGCCAGATCGAAGCAGCCCGTCGCGCCATGACCCGTCACATCAAGCGTGGCGGTCGTATCTGGATCCGTATCTTCCCGGACAAGCCGATTTCGAACAAGCCGGCCGAAGTCCGTATGGGTAACGGTAAGGGTAATCCGGAATACTACGTCGCTGAAATCCAGCCAGGCAAAGTCCTGTACGAGATGGACGGCGTCGCTGAAGAACTGGCGCGCGAAGCATTCCGCCTGGCTGCCGCCAAACTGCCGCTGGCCACGACCTTCGTCGTGCGTCAAGTCGGTCAATAACAGGAGTTAAGAATGAAAGCAACAGAACTCCGCGGCAAGGACCAGGACGCTCTGAAGAAAGAGCTGAGCGAACTGCTGAAGGCCCAGTTCGGTCTGCGTATGCAAGTCGCGACCCAGCAACTGACCAACACCGCGCAGCTCAAGAAGGTGCGCCGCGATATCGCGCGTGTCAAGACCGTGATGAACCAGAAGGAAGCCAAATGAACGACACCACTAAAACGGCGCTGAAGCGTACGCTGGTCGGCAAAGTCGTGTCCGATAAAATGGACAAGACGGTGACCGTGCTGATCGAACGTCACGTCAAGCACCCGCTGTACGGCAAGATCATCGTGCGCTCGAACAAGTACCATGCGCACGACGAGACCAACCAGGCCAAGATCGGTGACACGGTCGAGATCGCGGAAGGTCGTCCGATCTCGAAGACCAAAGCTTGGACGCTGACGCGTGTTGTGCAAGTCGCACAAGTACTGTAAGCACTAAAATTTGTCTTGCGAGGCCCGCTGGTATCTGAGATACTAGCGGGCTTCGTTCATGTGTTGCCGCAGTACGTCCCCGCGATTGCGGCGGCCTGTATGAAGTACATTGGAAAGTCCAATCACCCAATCGTCGTGTTCCAGCAGGAGCAGGGCGGCGGGACCAAGACTGACCGCAGGCCCACGGTTTCCGTGGGGTTTACTACGGCTTAAGTTGGGAAAGAAAATATCATGATTCAAACCGAAAGCCGGCTCGAAGTGGCCGACAATACCGGTGCAAAAGAAGTTCTGTGCATCAAGGTATTGGGCGGCTCCAAGCGCCGTTACGCCAGCATTGGCGACGTGATCAAGGTCACCGTGAAGCAGGCCGCCCCGCGCGGTCGCGTCAAGAAAGGTGAAATCTACAACGCCGTGGTTGTGCGTACCGCCAAGGGTGTGCGCCGCCAAGACGGTTCCCTGGTGAAGTTCGACGGCAATGCCGCCGTGCTGCTGAACGCCAAGCTGGAGCCGATCGGCACCCGTATCTTCGGACCGGTAACGCGCGAGCTGCGTACCGAAAAGTTCATGAAGATCGTGTCCCTGGCACCTGAAGTTCTGTAAGGGAGTCGTAATGTCTAAGATTCGTAAAAACGACGAAGTCATCGTTCTGGCCGGTAAAGACAAGGGCAAGCGCGGCGTCGTGCAACAGCGCGTTGACGCTGAACACGTTGTCGTCGAAGGCGTGAATGTGGCCAAGAAGGCCGTCAAGCCGAACCCGATGACCGGTGTCACTGGTGGTATCGTCGACAAGACCATGCCGATTCACGTGTCGAACGTCGCGCTGTTCAATGCAGCGACCGGCAAGGCAGATCGCGTTGGCTATAAAGATGTGGACGGCAAAAAAGTCCGCGTCTTCAAGTCGAACGGCGAAGTAGTGAAAGGGTAATAAGAAATGGCCCGTCTCCAACAACTGTATAAAGACAAAGTCGTCGCCGAGCTGACCGAGAAATTCGGTTACAAGTCGGTGATGGAAGTTCCGCGCCTGACCAAGATCACCCTGAACATGGGTCTGTCGGAAGCAGTCGCCGACAAGAAGATCATCGAGCACGCTACCGGCGACCTGACCAAGATCGCCGGCCAGAAGCCGGTCGTCACCAAGGCACGCAAGGCAATCGCAGGTTTCAAGATCCGCGAAGGCTACCCGATCGGCACGATGGTGACCCTGCGCGGCAACCGCATGTACGAATTCCTCGACCGCTTCATCACCGTGGCCCTGCCGCGCGTGCGTGACTTCCGCGGTGTGAATGGTAAATCGTTCGACGGTCGCGGCAACTACAACATCGGCGTCAAAGAGCAGATCATCTTCCCGGAAATCGATTACGACAAGATCGATGCGCTGCGTGGCATGAACATCTCGATCACGACCACCGCCAAGAGCGACGAAGAAGCCAAAGCGCTGCTCGCCGCCTTCAAATTCCCGTTCAGGAACTAAGAGCATGGCAAAACTTGCACTGATTAACCGCGAAAAGAAGCGTGCAGACCTGGTGGAGAAATTCGCCCCGAAGCGTGCCGCTCTGAAAGCAATCATCAACGACCAGTCGAAGTCGGAAGAAGAGCAATACGAAGCGCGCCTGAAACTGCAGGCCCTGCCGCGTAACTCGGCGCCGAGCCGCCAGCGTAACCGCTGCGCAATGACCGGCCGTCCGCGTGGCACTTTCCGTAAATTCGGTCTGGCCCGTACCAAGATCCGCGAATTCGCCATGAAAGGCGAAATCCCGGGTATGACCAAAGCTAGCTGGTAATAGGAGAACAAGCAATGAGTATGAGCGATCCTATCGCCGATATGCTGACCCGCATCCGCAACGCACAAGGCGTGCAAAAGACTGCCGTCAACATGCCGTCGTCGAAAGTCAAAGTTGCGATTGCCAACGTCCTGAAGGACGAGGGTTACATTGAAGATTTCGCCGTGACCACCGAAGGTGGCAAGGCTGAACTGAAAATCGGTTTGAAGTATTACACCGGCCGTCCGGTCATCGAGCGCATCGAGCGCGTCTCCCGTCCTGGCCTGCGCATCTACAAGGGCAAGGATGAAATCCCTCAGGTCATGAACGGCCTGGGCGTGGCAATCATCTCGACCCCGCAGGGCGTGATGACCGACCGCAAAGCACGCGCAACCGGTGTCGGTGGCGAAGTGATTTGCTACGTGGCTTAAGGAGTAGACGATGTCTCGAGTAGCTAAGATGCCAATCGCCGTCCCGGCCGGTACCGATGTCGCGATCAACGCGTCGTCGATCACCGTCAAGGGCCCGCTGGGCACCCTGACCCAGCCGCTGAACGGCCTGGTCAAAGTAGAAAACAACAACGGCACGCTGTCGTTCGACGTCATCGACGATTCCCGTGAATCGAACGCGATGTCGGGCACCCTGCGTGCTCTGGTCAACAACATGGTGACCGGCGTGACCAAGGGCTTCGAGCGCAAGCTGAACCTGGTCGGCGTGGGCTACAAGGCAGCAGTGCAGGGCAACGCCCTGAACCTGTCGCTGGGCTTCTCGCACCCGGTTCTGCACGCGATGCCGGAAGGCGTCACCGCAACCACCCCGACCCCGACCGAAATCCTGATCAAGGGTATCGATCGTCAAAAGGTCGGCCAGGTCGCCGCGGAAGTGCGCGCTTACCGCTCGCCTGAGCCTTACAAAGGCAAGGGTGTCCGTTATTCGGACGAAGTGGTGAAGCTTAAAGAAACCAAGAAGAAATAATCGGAGCTGACGATGGACAAGAAAGAATCGCGTCTGCGTCGCGGACGCCAAACCCGCATCAAGATCGCCCAGCTGGGCGTGAATCGCCTGTCGATTCACCGCACCAACCTGCACATCTATGCGAACCTGATCAGCCCGGATGCGAAGGTCCTGGTTTCGGCTTCGACGCTGGAAGCAGACGTGCGCGCCGAACTGGCTGGCCAGACCGGCAAGGGCGGCAACGCTGCCGCCGCTGCCCTGGTTGGCAAGCGCGTCGCAGAGAAAGCACTGCAAGCAGGGATCACCGAGGTCGCCTTCGACCGTTCGGGTTTCCGTTACCACGGCCGTGTCAAAGCGCTGGCAGAAGCTGCCCGCGAAGCCGGTCTGAAGTTCTAAGGAAGAATCGTCATGGCAAAAATGCAAGCGA
>JAKOOD010000490.1 GCA_022701635.1 Burkholderiaceae bacterium
GGCAACCGCGTCGACCGCTTCCTCGGCACCGTCGCCTATCTCGACGGCGCGCGTCCGAGCGCCGTGTTCTCGCGCGGCTACTACACACGCGCCGTCCTGGCCGCCTGGGACTGGCGCGACGGCAAGCTGAGCAGCCGCTGGGTATTCGACAGCGACGCCGGCACCCGCGACGGCACACCCGGGCCGGGCGCGGCCGCCAGGCACCAGGGCGCGCACTGGATGTCGGTGGCCGACGTCGACGGCGACGGCAAGGACGACCTGGTCTACGGCGCCGCCACCATCCGCAGCGACGGCACCCTCCTCTACAGCACCGGCCTGTGCCACGGCGACACCCTCCACGTCGGCAAGCTCGATCCGACCCGCGCCGGGCTGCAGGTCTTCATGGTCCACGAGACGCCGTCCTGCTACCAGGGCCGCGGCGTCGAGATGCACGATGCCGCCACCGGCAGGATCCTGTGGAGCCTGAGCGGCGACGGGCACGACGTCGGCCGCGGCACCTGCATGGACATCGACCCGGCCTATCCGGGCGAGGAATGCTGGGCCAGCGTCGGCGGCCTGATGAACGCGACGGGCAAGCGGATCGCGGACACGCACCCGCGCAGCATCAACTTCGGCCTGTGGTGGGACGGCGACCTGCTGCGCGAGCCGCTCGACGGCGTCCACATCGACAAATGGCACCCCGCCGCCGGACGCCTCGAGCGCCTGGTCGACGGCGCGGACTACGGCGCGGCGTCCACCAACGGCACCAAGGCGACGCCGGTGCTGTCGGCCGACCTGTTCGGCGACTGGCGCGAGGAAGTCGTCTGGCGCAGCCGCGACGACGACGCGCTGCTGGTGTTCAGCACCACCGTGCCGACCCCATACCGCATCACCACGCTGATGCACGACCCGCAGTACCGGGCCCAGGTCGCGGGCCAGAACGCGGGCTATAATCAGCCGCCGCATCCGAGCTTCTACCTGGGGGACGGCATGCAGCCGCCCGTACCGCAAGCGATTTACGTACCTTGACCTCACCTATGACTCTTCGCATGAACGTTCGCACCACCGCCGCCTTCGCCCTGTTCGCGGTCACCGCCCTGCCGGCCTGCCTGGCCGGCGCCGCCGAGCGCCTGACCGTGGCCGTCACCCACAGCCTCGACATCGCCCGTCCGTCGGAAACCATCGTCATCCCCTGGACCCAGGTCAACGCCGCGCTGCCGCATGCGCTGGTCCAGAAGCTGGTCATCAAGGATGCGGCCGGCCAGGTGCTGCCCTACCAGGTGACCAACGTCGCGCCGCAGGCCAAGGACCCGAAGAACGTCGGCGCCGCCTACGGCGAACTGCTGTTCCAGCACGACTTCAAGGCCGGCGAAAAGTCCGCGACCTTCACCGTCGAAAAGAGCGACACCCTGACCGCGCCCTTCGCGCCCAAGGCCTTCGCGCGCTACGTGCCGGAACGCCTCGACGACTTCGCCTGGGAGAACGACAAGCTCGCGCACCGCACCTACGGCCCGGCGCTGCAGGCACCGGACACCGGCAATACCGGCAAGGAAGTGCTGAAGACCAGCGGCCTGGATATCTGGTTCAAGCGCGTGCCCTACCCGATCGTCGACCGCTGGTACAACAAGGGCCACGACCACTACCACCACGACGAAGGCGAAGGCATCGACATGTACAACGTCGGCGCCTCGCGCGGCGCCGGCGGCACCGGCATCTGGGACGGCAAGACCCTCTACACCAGCGGCAACTACGCATCGTGGAAGGTGATCGCCAACGGCCCGGTGCGCGCCGTGTTCGAACTGAGCTACGACGCCTGGGACGCGAACGGCACCAGGGTCAGCGAAGTGAAACGCTTCACCACCGACGCCGGCCGCTACTTCGACCGCATGGACAGCACCTTCACCTCCAGCGGGGCGCAGCAGCTGACGGTCGGCATCGGCCTCAACAAGACCCCGAGCGACAAGGGCGAGGAAGCCAGGATCGCCTATGCGGAAAACCCGGCCGACAAGTCGCTGGTGCAGTGGGTCGTGCAGAAATCCAAGGGCAACTTCGGCGTGGCGCTGATCGTCCCGAGCGCCGGCGCCCAGCCCTTCACCACCGACGCCCGCAACGCGCTGGTGCTGGCGCCGGCCACCTCGGGCCAGCCGCTGACCTACTACATCGGCGCCGCCTGGGACCGCGCCGGCGAGATCAAGGACCAGCAACAGTTCCAGCGCCTGGTCGCCGACGAAGCGGCGCGCGTGCGGGCGCCGGTGCAGGTCAAGCTGTCGAGCGGCGGCTGACCACAAGGGCCGTTGACTTCGATGTATCAACAGCAAACAACGCAAATTTCGGCCCGCAGCTCGTAAACGTCGCCCCCGCGAAGGCGTAAATCGCCCGCGGGACGATTTACCCCAAGTTCGCCGCGTACCACAGGCTGATCCTGGCAGGTACGAGACACCGCCCGCCACCAGGAACGATCTTGAAGATACCGTCGACGCGCAGCATCCTGCTCGCACTCCCATTCGTCGCAGCCATCGGCAACGCCAACGCCACCACCTTCTACATCGCCCCCACCGGCAACGACAGCGCCGCCGGCACCCAATCGGCCCCCTGGCAATCCTTGGCCCGCGCCCAGCAGGCAGCCAAGCCCGGCGACACCGTCTACCTGCGCGGCGGCACCTACGCCTTCACCGCGGCCACCAGCACCTGCGCGACCCGCCGCGCCAGCGTCAGCGGCGTGGTCCTCGACAAGAGCGGCCAGGCGGGCCAGCCGATCCGCTACTGGGCCTACCCCGGCGAGACCCCGGTCCTCGACTTCGCCGCCATGCAGGACGACTGCCGCGTCAAGGGCATCGACGTCACCGGCGACTGGATCCACCTGAAGGGCCTGGAAGTGACCGGCGCCCCGCAGCAGCCCGGCAACCGCCTGAACCACGAATCCTGGGGCATCTGGATCAACGCCAGCCACGGTATCTACGAAGGGCTGAACCTGCACCACAACATGGGACCGGGCCTGTTCATCAAGGACGGCAGCGACAACCTGGTACTGAACAGCGACTCGCACCACAACTACGATCCCTATACCTCGAACGGTGCCGGCCAGAGCGCCGACGGTTTCGGCGCCCACGTCAGCGCCGGCCATCCCGGCAACGTGTTCCGCGGCTGCCGCGCCTGGGCCAACACCGACGACGGCTTCGACCTGATCAATGCGTATTCGCCGGTGACCATCGAGTCCTCGTGGGCCTGGGACCACGGCTACCTGCCCGGCACCCGCACGGCGCTCCCGGCCGGCAACGGCAATGGCATCAAGGCCGGCGGCTACGGCGGCAAGTACGTGCCGAACGGCGTCAGGCACGTGGTGCGCTTCTCGGTCGCCTTCGGCAACAAGGTGTCCGGCTTCTACGCCAACCACCACCCGCTGGCGCTCGAATTCACCAACAACACCGCCTTCGCCAACGGCAGCGACTTCAACATGCTCGGTATTGCGCCGGACGGCAGCCCGGTATATCTCGGCACCTTGCGCAACAACCTGTCGGCCTCGCCGACGACGCTGAAGGTGGCTGGCGCCGATTCGGCCAACAACTCGTGGGACCTGGGCGTGCCGGTGACCAATGCCGAGTTCGAGAGCGTCTCGCAGCTGGGCTGGGACGCGCCGCGCAAGCCCGACGGCAGCCTGCCCGACCTGCCCAATTTCCGCCCTCGTGCGGGCAGCGCGCTGGTCGACAAGGGCGTCGACGTCGGCCTGCCGTTCAAGGGCAAGGCACCGGACCTCGGCGCGTTCGAAAGGTAGGGTGGACGGGTTTCCCCGCCCACGCGCTCGAGCGACAACGATCATGCCGCTGATTCTTTCCAGGGCAACCGCCCACGCGTGCGCGGGCTGCATAGAATAGGCGCAGCTTCCATCACCGCGTCCCCAGCCCATGCCACGATTCAAACTGCGCTCCCTGATCTTGATGCTGGCCCTCGCCAGCGCCGGCTTCGCCCACGCGGCCGGCACCGACAAGACCTACCGCTTCGCGTTCGGCCCGGGCAAGCCACCCGTCGGCTACACCGCAGTCGATAGCAGCGCCTACAGCGCCAGCCGCGGCTACGGCTTCGAATCCGGCACCCAGGCCGGCGGCACGGCACCCTTCTATTTCAGCGTCGATCTCCCCGAAGGCAACTACACGGTCACGGTCACGCTGGGCGACGACAAGACGCCGGCCACGACCACGGTCAAGGCCGAACTGCGCCGCCTGATGCTGGAGAACGTGCCGACCGCCGCCGGCCAGACGGTCACGCGCAGCTTCACCGTCAACGTGCGCACGCCGGCGATCCCGGCCGCCAACGGCATCGAGGCCGGCCAGGTCAAGCTGAAGGCGCCGCGCGAGACCGTGCAGGAAGCCTGGGCCTGGGATACGCGCCTGACCCTCGAATTCAATGGCGGACCGCGCGGCGCCCATCCGGCCGTGCGCAGCATCGAGATCGCGCCGGCGAACGTGCCGACCCTGTTCCTGCTGGGCGACTCCACCGTCTGCGACCAGCCGAGCGAACCGTACAACAGTTGGGGCCAGATGCTGCCGCGCTTCTTCAAGCCTGGCATCGCGGTCGCCAACCATGGCGAATCGGGCGAGACCTACCGCGACGCGCTGGCGCGCCGCCGCACCGACAAGATCCTTGCCGCCATGCGGCCGGGCGACATGCTGGTCATGCAGTTCGGGCACAACGACCAGAAGCAGATCAAGGACGGCAAGGGCGGCCCCTTCACCACCTACAAGGCCGAGATCAAGACCCACGTCGATGCCGTGCGCGCCCGCGGCGGCCTGCCGGTGATCGTCTCGCCGATGGAGCGGCGCCGCTTCGAGGACGGCAAGCTGGTAGCGACGCTGGGCGACTACGCCGACGCCGCGCGCCAGGCGGCGCAGGAACTCAAGGTGCCCTTCATCGACCTGAACGCCATGAGCAAGACGTTGTACACGGCACTCGGCCCGGACGGCAGCGTACCCGCCTTCGCCGAACCGCAGCCGGGCAAGCTCGATAATACCCACCACAGCCCGTACGGCAGCTACGAGCTGGCCAAGCTGGTCGTGCTCGGCCTGCGGCAGGCCGGCCTGCCGCAGGCCCGCTTCATCGTCGACGAATTCCGCTTCGATCCGGCGCACCCGGACCCGGTGGCGTCCTTCGCCGTGCCGCCGAGCCCGCAGGTCACGCTGGAACGTCCGCTCGGCGACGAGGCCAACAAGTGACGCTGCGTTCATTCGCGATCCTGGCCCCGGTGTTGCTGGCAGCCTGCGCGACGCCGCCGGCGCCGCCCGCGCTCCCCGCCGCAGATGCCTACGTCTTCGCCTACTTCACCAGAAACGGCGAAGACGGCCTGCACCTGGCCGCCAGCAGCGACGGCTACCGTTGGGACAAGCTGAACGGCGGCGCCAGCTACCTGAAGCCGGCGGTCGGCGTAGCGAAGCTGATGCGCGACCCCTGCATCGTGCGCGGCCCCGACGGCACCTACCACATGGTCTGGACCGCCGGCTGGACCGAGGACGGCATCGGCTACGCGTCGTCGAAGGACCTGGTCCACTGGTCGGCGCAGCGCTACCTGCCGGTGATGGCCGGCGAGCCGGGCACGCTGAATGCCTGGGCGCCCGAAATCGCCTGGGACGACAAGCGCGGCGAATTCCTGGTCTTCTGGTCGTCCACCGTGCCCGGCAAATTCCCCGCCGGCGAAGGCCAGGGCGAAGGCAAGTACAATCACCGCATCTACGCGACGACGACGAAGGATTTCGCAGCCTTCACCCCCACCCGCCTGTTCTACGACCCCGGCTTCTCGGTGATCGACGCCACCTTCCTGCGGTCGCAGGGGCGCGACTGGCTGCTGGTGAAGGACGAGACGCGCAACCCGCCGAGGAAGTACCTGCAGCTGGCCAGCGCCGGCTCGGTGCAGGGTCCGTTCGGCACGCTGTCCGCCCCGATCACCCCGCCCGGCCTGTGGACCGAAGGCCCGACCGCGCTGCAGGTCGGCGCCGACGTCATCCTCTACTACGACGCCTATACCGCCAAGCACTACGGCGCCATGCGCGCGCGCGGCGGCGACCTGGGCAAATGGGAAGACGTGACGGCGCAGATGCGCTTCCCGGACGAAGGCACGCCGGTGCGCATGCGGCACGGGACGGCGATCGCGGTGCCCGCCGGGCTTGTGCAGGGGCTGCGCAGCGCCATCCCGTCCGGCGACTGATCGACGGCACCACGCAAAACGATTTACACTGAACGGCGGCCCCGAGCTGCGCCGCCCATCTTTGAAAGGATGCAACGTGAAAATCGTCATTGCCGCGGGCCTGCTGCTGGCCACCGCGTGGGCCCATGCCCAGGAAGTCCCGCCGGCCGGCTACGAGAGTGCCGGCATATGCCCGTTCGAATGCTGCACCTACCGCGACTGGACGGCGGATGCCGACATCCCGGTGCACGCGCGCCGCAGCGAGCGCGCCCCGGTACTGTTCCGCCTGCGCCGCGGCGAAACCCTGCGCGCGCTGACCGGCGTGGTGGTCACCGACAAGCCGGGCGTGGTCAAGGTCACGCGCCCGCTGCAAGGCGGCACCCTCGTGCACGGCGGCGGCCCGGCGTTGTCCTTGCAAGCCGGCGACACGGTGTACCGGCTGGCGCCGCTCGGCGAGGGTGTCTACCGCTTCTGGTACCACGGCAAGGTGTACCAGAGCAGCGAGGACATGCTGCCGATGCCGACGGTCCGCGAAGCGGAGACCACGTGGTGGAAGCAGGTGCGCAATCGCCAGGGCCAGACCGGCTGGACCCGCTCCGATCGGTTCAAGGGTGCGGACGCCTGCGGCTAGCCGTCAGGAAGGCTTCGGCGGCTTGTCCACCTGTACCGCATAGGTCTCGTGCCTTCCCTCGAAAGTACCGCCGAACACCACCCATTTGCCGTCGGGCGTGAAGTGCACGTTCGGCTCCAGGTCGCGGTAGCCGTGCGCCTTCATGTTGACCAGCTTCTCGGACCGGAAGCGCTGTCCATCCGGATGGAAGGCGTAGATCCACATGCCGTCGGGCGCGTGCGCGACCTGGGTCGGGTCGCCGCCGTCGCCGGCGAACAGTTTTTCGCCGGGCGCCACCGCGTAATGGATCGACCATTCGTTGGCGCCCAGTGCGTAGCTCGCCACTTCGCGGCCGCTGGCGACGTCGGCGCCGGCGAAGTAGAACTTCTCGCCGCGCGGCTTCTGCAAGTCGAACCAGATCGTCCTGCCGTCGGGCGAAAAGCCTTCGTGGCCGGCGATCTCCATCGGCATGGTCCGCTTGTGCATCAGCGTCGTGGTCTTGTCCTTCAGGTTGTAGCGCCAGATGCGGTCGACCTTGTGCCACGGGCCTTCGTGGCAGAACATCAGGATGTCGGGGTCGGTCGGCGAGAACTGGATGTGGCCAAGCCAGTTGTTTTCGCTGTGGACGGTCTTCATCGCGCCGCTCGCGATGTCGATGGTGAAGATGCTGTTCAGCAGATGGGCGTCGTAGATGCGGTCGAAGTAGTCGCTTTTCTTCGGGTATTTACGGCCGATCTCGATCTGTTCCGGCGCCGCGATGCTACCTGCCAGCACGGTGCCGTCGGCGTTGATGGTGGCGAAGCCGCCGCGCTGGCCCTCCGGGAAGGTGTACAGCTTGCGCGTCTGTCGGCTGTCGATGCCGGTCGCGTACAGCGTGTCGCCGGCCTGGTACA
>JAKOOD010000633.1 GCA_022701635.1 Burkholderiaceae bacterium
GATGGTGAAGAAGAACAGCGGGCGCTCGTTCTTGAACAGCTTGGTGATCATCAACAGGATGCGGAAGCCGTCGCGGTAGGTCGACAGCTTGCTGGTCGAACCTTCCAGGCGCGCGCCGTAGGGCGTATTCAGTTCGCCGATCGGCATGCGCAGCTGGAGCGCGTGCACGGTCAGTTCGGTCTCGATCTCGAAGCCGTTCGACAGCGCCGGGAAGGATTTCACGTAACGGCGCGAGAACACGCGGTAGCCGGACAGGATGTCGGTGAAGCGGTTGCCGAACAGGTTGGCGACGAAGCCCGTAAACAAGGCGTTGCCGAAGCGGTGGCCGGCGCGGTAGGCGGCGGCTTCCGAGTCGACGCGGCAACCGACCACCATGTCCAGGTTTTCCTCGATCAGCTTGGCGATCAGGGCGGGTGCGCTGGCGGCATCGTAAGTGATGTCGCCGTCGCACATCAGGTAGATGTCGGCGTCGACGTCGGCGAACATGCGGCGCACGACATTGCCTTTGCCTTGCAGGGTTTCGGTGCGCACGATGGCGCCGGCGGCGGCCGCGACCTGGGACGTCTTGTCCTTCGAATTGTTGTCGTACACGTAGATCCGGGCTTGCGGCAGCTCGCGGCGGAAGCCTTCGACGACAGCGCCGATGGCCGCTTCCTCGTTGTAGCAGGGCAAGATGACTGCAATCTCGAACCCGGCGAGGGAGGCATGCGTCCCGTCCATCGGCACGACATTCTGCGGGGTTCTCAAAGTGGATTCCATGTTGTTCCTTACTGCTGTAATTGGGTTAGCTTGTTGGCTTTGGCGGGAATGCCCATCTGGCGGACGGCCGCGATGTCGGGGGTGACGGTGCCGCGCGCTTCATAGACTTCCGTTACGCCATCGCGGTACTGGTGCGGCAGGCGCTGGGTCAACACGAAGCCGGAATCCGGGCCCATCAGCGCGTCGCGCATCTGGGTACTATGGGGATAGGCGGGATTATTGCGCTGGCGCACGATGACGACGTGCTGCACACCGAGGCGGCTCAGCGCCGCCAGCACCTGCCCGGCATTGCTGTACTTGAGGGTGTAGCTGCTGCCCATGAAATTCGAATCGGCCAGCAGCTTGGAGGCGCGGATCACATAGCCCTGCAGGCGGCTGTCGTGCACCGCCATCTCGGCGATAAAGGCGCCTTCCGCGCCGGCCGGGCCGTCGATCACGGTCAGCGTCGGGCGGTTGGCGGGCGCCAGCGCCTGCGACAGCAGCCCGATGCCGGTGTCGGCCTTGGGCGGGCGCGCCGCCAGGTGCATCACGCCGGGCACCGCCATCACCACCGCCAGCACGGCAGTGGCAAGCGCCGCTGCCGGCCTGGCGCCGCGTTGCGCCAGCATGGCCAGCAGATGCTGGACACCGAGGATGGCCAGCACGACGACCGCCGGCAGGGCCGGCGCCATGTAGCGGTCGACGATATCGACCGGCACCAGCGATTGCAGCAGCAGCGTGGCCAGCACCAGGCTGAGGATGCCGCTGATGATCGACCAGCGCAGCGCCGAGCGGGCACGCTGGCGGAATTCGGCCACCACGGCGAACAGGGCCAGCAGCACGCCGGCCGGCGTCAGGTTGTGCGACAGCGTAAGCAGGTTGGCCAGCAGCGCCTGCGATGCATACGGCAGGCCTGCCTGGTAATTGAAGCCGTCGGCGGCGATTTTTGCCGTCAGCAGGTACCACGGCACCACCAGCAGCGCCATCAGCGCGGCGGCGACGTACGGTTTGATGGAGAGCAGCTGCTTCCAGTTGGCGGTGAGGGCGATATGGAAGATCGGGATGAACACCACCAGCCAGCCATTGCCTTTCATGAGCACGGCCAGCGCAGCCAGCAGCGCAAAGCCGATCGCCTTGCCCCAGCCGGGCGCCGCCGCATAGGTGATCCACACCGCGGTGGCGGCCACCAGGCAGGCGGCCAGCGGCTGGTCGACCATGAACATCACGTGGCCCTCGAGCACCAAGGGCGTCAGGGAATACACCAGCACGCCGATGATGGCGGCGCGACGATCGGCCAGCAGGCTCAGCGCGGCAGCGATGCCGACCGCCGGCAATGCGGCCAGCAACACATTCAGCGCGAACACTACCGGCATGGTCGGCGGCAGCACCATGAACACCAGCCCCAGGAAACCGTAATAGGCGGGCGGCCAATGGCCTATCGAAATCTTCGGATAGTGGATATAGAAATCGGCTGCGGCGGCCATCGGATTGGCGCCCAGGTGGGTACTCAGGTAGTTCGCGATGAAGTAACCGTTGAGGAAGTGGGAAGGTTCATCCGCGCCGGAAAAACCAGATTGGTAGGCCCTGGCGAGGACCATGGCAAACGTCCCGACGGCGACGGCGGCCAGATAGGCCAGGAACAGGAAGGAAGCCGATGGCCTCTTGGTGAGAGCTTGCATTCAGGAGGTCGAGGTGGACAATTAATAATGCTTCAGATCAAATTTTATACGGATTTGTATTTTTTATACATTCGTACCGAATTCTGTTGTATTTGGTAAGACTGGAAAAATATTGAACAGCGGAATTGGCTCCCTGATGGCGTTGCGGCCGTCGTATCGACGGCCGCAAGCATGGCAAGTTGACAACAGGGCGTGGCCTGCCCTGCTGGACAGGCAGGTCACATCCGGGACTGGCGGCGGCGCCGCATGGCCAAGGCAGCCAGCAAGCCCACGCCGCACAGCAGCATGCTGCCCGGTTCCGGCACGGTATTCTGGATCACGTGGGTCACGTAGAAATCGAAGGTGATATTGGCCACGTCCTGGCCACCGATCTCGCTTACGAACAGACTCGTCGCCGGTGTCGGCAAGCTGCCGTCCCAAGGCTGGCTTTGAACGGCAAGCCCGGCCAGGTTATCCGATGCAAATATCACATTGCCAGCAAGGTCCAGCATGGTGATGCGTGCATCATAAAGATTCACAGGGAAGGCCAGATCGAGTACGTCGAGGGTTCCCACGCCCAGGTAAGCACCTTCATTGAAAATCGGAAACAAATCACCGTTCGTGCTCAGGTTGATGGAAATGCGGTTGGTCACATCGCTGAGGATGGTATCGGATTCACTGACCGTCACCACCAAGCCGTCGCGCACGAAGGTGGCTGGCGTGTTGTCGAAAACGCTGATGGGGATAGCAGGGTTGCCGCTGAATTCACCTTCCAGGTAAAGACCGTAAGTCGAACCGGTGACGACGACGGCCCATGCGGAGCCTGTCGCACCCAAAGATGCAATGAGTAACATCAAAGAAACAAATATTTTTTTCACACACCGCTCCCATATGAACAATTATTAATCATGACAAGAACATAAGCAAATTGCATTCCATAAGAATTTTTTGTTTTTTATCAATGGGTTATTTTTTGCTTGGAAGCGTTTTGAACTCGTCGTGTAAAAAAAATCGACGCCCCTGTTAGTATCAAACAGACAAAAACCTTAGGTAAAAAAGATGAAAAATAGAATATTCATAACGATTTATATAAATATTAATGATATTTATTCTTTTACTTATTTTTAATTGATGCCGACGAACAACATCAAATGTCGGTTTCTAGTAAAAATTCTGGGTGCATGAATGAAGCTGTGTTGAACGACTGATATCGACACATATATCGTCTGCCGCATTTGCAGAGAATTCGTACTCGCTCAGGTAGTTTCCGTAGGAAAAAACATCAGGCAGCCTCGCATTATAGAAAATTTTCTGCGAAGTTAGCTAAAAGTACACACAAATGGTAATAATTTCATAGTTATCCATTACATATTCTTAGTTACAAATACTTACAAACCGCGGTTCTCAAATCTCGTAAGCTCTAATCTTTCCAGCAGGAATAACTGCTCAAAAGAATTTTCATTTACGAGGAAACGACATGCAACAGCGCAACA
>JAKOOD010000599.1 GCA_022701635.1 Burkholderiaceae bacterium
CGACGGCGCGCCGCCGCCGGCGCCGCCCACGGCTACTGCCGTGGCCAAGGTGGACAAGCTGCAGGACGGCTTCCATTCGATCGCCGGCGGCGCGGTCGACGCCGGCGGGCGCCTGTACTTCATCGACCGCCATTTCAAGCGCATCTTCAGCTACGCCGCCGGGGAGGGCCTGAAGACCGTCAGCGACGCCCCCATCGATCCGGTCAACCTGGCGGTCGAGCGCAGCGGCAAGCTGCTGGTCCTGTCCTCGAGCGGCAAGGAGGCCACGGTGTATGCGCTCGATCCCGCCGTGCCGGGTGCGCGGCCGGTCATTGTCGCAGCCACGCCGGCGGCGCCGCACGCGGGCGCGCGCCCGGGTGCGCTCATCGTGCTGCCGGTGAACTTCTGGAACAACGGCGAATTCAAGGACCAGCTGAATCTCGACACCTACGAGTTCACCACGCTGGACGAGATGTTCGCGCGCGACGTGGCGCAGGCCAAGGCGCGCGAGTACGTGTCGCCCGACGGCAGCCTGGTGCTGCCGGCCTTCCGCGTGGTGCGCCACGGCAGCCTGGACCACCTGGGCTACCGCTGGTCGGACACGCTGGACGCCAACGGCTTCGTCACCGCCCCGGTCGGCGGGCGCGCGCTGTTCACTAACGCCTCGCGCAACATCACCTACCGCGCGCTGGTCGGCGAGGGCGGGACGCTCACCGGGCTGGCCAAGGTGGCCGACCGCGGCGGCGAAAGCGTGGCGCAGGGGCCGGACGGCAAGGTGTACGTGGCCAACGGCCAGGTGTTCGTCTATGGCGACGACGGCAAGCAGCTCGGCCGCATCGACGTGCCGGCGCGTCCGCTGCAGCTGGTGTTCGGCGGCCGGGACGGGCGCACGCTGTTCATCCTGACGCACCACGCGCTGTATTCGACCACGATCTGATCGTGCAGGGGGGATCCGGCACGCGGGCCTATAATGGCCCCGTGTCGATTCCTGCGAGCGCCCATGCACACCTTACTGGTCTTCGATTTTGAAACGACAGGCACGGATACGGTCCGCGACCGCCCCGTCCAGTTCGCATGCGTGCGTACCGACCTCGATCTCGAGATCGTCGGCAATCCCACCACCCTGCATTGCCGCCCGACCCCGGATCACCTGCCCGATCCGGCGGCCTGCCTGCTGAACGGCATCACGCCCCGGTTCTGCCAGGAAGTGGGCTTGCCCGAACTGCAGTTCGTCGATGCCGTCCAGCGCGAACTGGCCGCGCCGGGCACGATCAGCTTCGGCTACAACTCGATCGCCTTCGACGACGAGATCGTGCGCTTCATGCTGTGGCGTAACCTGATGGACCCCTACGCCCGCGAATGGAAGGACGGATGCCGCCGCTGGGACCTGCTGCATCTGGTGCGCGCCACCTACGCGCTGCGCCCCGACACCCTCGAATGGCCGCGCAACGAGGACGGCACGGTCTCCTTCAAGTTGGAACGCATGAGCGCCGCCAACGGCCTGCTGCACCTGGTGCGCGCCACCTACGCGCTGCGCCCCGACACCCTCGAATGGCCGCGCAACGAGGACGGCACGGTCTCCTTCAAGTTGGAACGCATGAGCGCCGCCAACGGCCTGCTGCACCAGTCGGCGCACGATGCCCTGTCCGACGTGTATGCCACGCTGGCCCTGGCGCGCCGCATCCGCGAGCGCCAGCCGCGCCTGTACGCGCATTGCTTTTCGATGATCGACAAGAACCTGGCGCTGGCCGAAATGGATGTGGCGCTGCACAAGCCGTTCCTCCATGTCGGCCGTGGTACCGGGCCGAATACCGCGCGCGCGACCGGCGTGCGCATCCTGCTGCCGCTGGCCCAGCATCCGGTCAACCGCAACGAAGTCATCGCGTGGGACCTGGCGGCCGATCCGCGCGAGTTGCTCGACATCGATGCGCAGACCCTGCGCAGGCGGCTGGCACCCGCCGGCGACGAGGGGGAGGTCGAGCCGATCCCGCTGGTCTGCGTCGCCGCCAACCAGTCGCCGCCGGTATTCCAGAACCTGGGCGTGCTGTCGCGCGAGCGCGCCGCCGAACTGGAAATCGACGTCGCCGCCGCGCTCGCCCACGTACCCACCATGCTGGGCGTGCTCGAGACGGTCGACCTGGCGCGGCTGTTGCAGGCCGCGTTCGACCGCCGCGCGCCGGCATGCGATCCCGAGCAGGCGCTGTACGCCGGCTTCGTCGGCAATGCCGACCGGCGCGCGCTGGACATGCTGCGCACCATGGACCCGGGCAACCTGGCGGCCTTCGAGCCGGAATTCGGCGACCCCAGGCTGGGCGCGCTGTTCCTGCGCTACAAGGCGCGTCATTATCCGCAGGCGCTGTCGCGGCGCGAACAGGACAAGTGGGAAGAGCACCGCTTCGACAAGCTGATCAACGGCGAGTGCGGCAGCCGCACGGTGGCGGCGGTGCGCGCCTCGGTGGCCGAGCTGCGGCAGGAACTGGCCGCGGCGGGCCAGCCGGCCGACCCCGCGGGCGCCGCGCTCCTCGACGAGGTCGTGGCCTATACCGACAGCCTGGCCGCGGCAATCGATCCTTTCGACAGCGGCACGCCGGCGCCGGCGCTGGAAAGTACGGCGCCGCGCGAGGCCGCACCGCCGCCGGCGCAGCCCGCGCCCCCGGCGCAGCCGGTCCAGTCCGACTTTTTCGGCGGCGTCGACACGGCCCCGGCCAGGCGCCGCACTGCGGCGCGTCGCCGCTGAGCAAACGCCGCGCTACGGCGCGCCGCCGCTGAGCAGGCGCTCGACCACCCGCGCCGGGTCGGTCCCGTCGTCGAAATCGAAGCGCTGGCGCTGCGTGTCGAACACGCCACCGGCCTGTTCCAGCAGGCGCCGGATGTCGGCCAGCCGGCTCAGGTCCTGGATCGGCAGGTTCAGGACGTGGCCATCGGGTTCGAGCGCGGCCAGCTGTTCGCGCAATTGCTCGTCGCTGTGCGGCGCGGGCGCGGCCGGCAGGGAAGCGACGGGCGGCAGCTCGGGCGGGGCGCTGGCGCGCAAGCCGGCCAGCACCGGGTCGGCGCCGTAGACGGCCGCCAGCCGGTGCGCCAGGCGCTCGACGTCGAAGCTGCCGGCGTAGCGGCGGCCGGCGTGGACCCGGCACCTCAGGAACAGCCTGCCGTCGTCGCCGGCTTCGAGCAGGTAGTCGTCGGCCAGGTGGTCGACCACCGCC
>JAKOOD010000653.1 GCA_022701635.1 Burkholderiaceae bacterium
CGCGGTAGCCGTGCGCCTTCATGTTGACCAGCTTCTCGGACCGGAAGCGCTGCCCATCCGGATGGAAGGCGTAGATCCACATGCCGTCCGGCGCGTGCGCGACCTGGGTCGGGTCGCCGCCGTCGCCGGCGAACAGTTTTTCGCCGGGCGCCACCGCGTAATGGATCGACCATTCGTTGGCGCTCAGTGCGTAGCGCGCCACTTCGCGACCGCTGGCGACGTCGGCGCCGGCGAAGTAGAATTTCTCGCCGCGCGGCTTCTGCAGGTCGAACCAGATCGTCCTGCCGTCCGGCGAAAAGCCTTCGTGACCAGCGATTTCCATCGGCATGGTGCGCTCGTGCATCAGCGTCGTGGTCTTGTCCTTCAGGTCGTAGCGCCAGATGCGGTCGACCTTGTGCCAGGGGCCTTCGTGGCAGAACAGCAGGATGTCGGGATCGGTCGGCGAGAACTGGATGTGGCCGAGCCAGTTGTTTTCGCTGTGGACGGTCTTCATCGCGCCGCTCGCGATGTCGATGGTAAAAATGCTGTTCAGCAGGTGGGCGTCGTAGATGCGGTCGAAGTAGTCGCTCTTTTTCGGGTACTTGCGGCCGATCTCGATCTGTTCCGGCGCCGCGACGCTCCCGGCCAGCACCGTGCCGTCGGCATTGATGGTGGCGAAGCCGCCGCGCTGGCCCTCCGGGAAGGTGTATAGCTTGCGCGTCTTTCGGCTGTCGATGCCGGTCGCGTACAGCGTGTCGCCGGCCTGGTACAGGATTTCGCGGGTGCGGCGCGCGATCATCGGCAGCACGCGCTTGGCCGCCGGGTCGTTCGTGATCTGCTCGGTTTTGCCGTCTTTCAGGTTGAGCGTGAACGCCTGGGCGACGCCGTCGACCTGGTTGACGAACACCATGCGGTCGCCTTCGCTGCCCTGCTGGGCGATGAAGGGGTTGTTATGAAAATACCAGTTCGCAATCGGGCCGGTGGGGCCGGACAGGCGGCGCACCAGGTGGCCGGTGTCCTGGTCGATCCACTCCCCGGGCATCGGCTTGTGCGAGCCCGTCACCAGCACCTGCTGCGCCAGCGCCGCCTGCGACAGCAGCGCCGCCAGCACCAGCGTGACGATCCTGTTCGTCTTCATCCGTGTCTCCGTCACTATCTATGTGTGTGTTCAGCCGGGGACGACGCGGTAGCGCGCGCCCTTGCGGGTGTCGAAGGTCAAGGTGTAACCCAGGGCCGACTTCTGGCTGCGCAGCTTGAGCGCCGGGATCGCGATCGGCGTCGTGCTGCGGATCGTGCACGGGCCGCCAAGGCGCGACAGTACCTCGCCCGACGCCAGCCTGCCGCCCTGCCACGCGATGTCGACCACGAAGTTGCCGCGCCCGACCAGCCCGCGCACGCTGCCGCTGGGCCACGCCGCCGGCAAGGCGGGCAGCAGGTGCAGTTCGCCGTTCTGGCTCTGCAGCAGCATCTCGATCACGCCGGCGGTGCCGGCGAAATTGCCGTCGATCTGGAACGGCGGATGGGCGTCGAACAGGTTCGGGTAGGCGCCGCCGTGGCCGCTCCAGGCCGGGTCGTTGTCCTTCGTGAGGCGCAGCAGGTTGCGGAACAGCGTGTAGGCGTGGTCGCCGTCGAGCAGACGCGCCCAGAAGTTGACCTTCCAGGCCAGCGACCAGCCGGTGCCGTCGTCGCCGCGCAACTCCAGCGTGCGGCGCGCAGCGCGTGCCAGGTCCGGCGTCGCCAGCGGCGAGATCTCGCGCGCCGGGTGCAGCGCGTACAGCTGCGAGACGTGGCGGTGGTGCGGTTCGACTTCCTCGAAGTCGAGATTCCACTCCTGCAGCTGGCCGCGGGCGCCGACCTGGAACGGCAGCAGCTTCGCCCGCGCCGCCGCGATGCGCGCGCGGAAGTCCGCATCGACACCGAGCGCCGCGCCCGCCGCCGTCACGTTGGTGAACAGGTCGCGCACGATGCCCATGTCCATGGTCGAACCGACGGTGACGCTGTTTTGTTTTCCTTCACCGTAGCGGAACACGTTTTCGGGCGAGGTCGAGGGCATCGTCACCAAACGGCCCTGCGCATCTTCCTGCAGCCACCCGAGCATGAATTCGGCCGCGCCCTTCATGACCGGGTAGGCGCTGCGCAGATAGGCCTTGTCGCCGCTGAACTGGTAGTGCTCCCACAGGTGCCGGCTCAGCCAGGCGCCGCCCATGTACCAGTTGGCCCAGGTCGGGTCGCCATGACCGAGGTCGCCGACCGGGTTGCTGGCGGCCCAGATGTCGGCATTGTGGTGCACCACCCAGCCCGGCAGCCGGTAATAGGATTGCGCCGTCTCGGCGCCGGTGACGGCCAGGTGGCGGACCAGGCCGTCGAGCGGCGTGAACATCTCGCTCAGGTTGGCCGCTTCGACCGGCCAGTAATTCATCTGCAGGTTGATGTTGGTGGTGTAGTTGCTGCTCCAGGGTGGCCGCACGTCCTTGTTCCAGATGCCCTGCAGGTTGGCCGGCGCATCCTTCGTGCGCGAGGACGCCGTCAAGAGGTAGCGGCCGAACTGGAAATACAGCGCTTCCAGCTGCGGATCGCGGCCACCGCGCGCATAGTCTTCCAGACGGCGGTCGGTCGGCAGCGCGCTGCGGTCCGTGCTGTCCGCGCCATCGGCACCGCCCAGGCGCAGGTCGACGCGGTCGAAGTAGCTGCGCACGTCGGCCACGTGCTCGGCGCGCAGCGCGGCGTACGATGTGGCGGCGGCCGTGCGCAGCGGCGCCGTGGCCAGCGCGTGCTCGTCGCGGCCGGCGCTGTCCGGACACCGGTCGAAGCCGGCGAAGCTGGTGGCGGCCGATACCAGCAGCACTACCTCGCTGGCGCCGCGGATCCGCAGCTTGCCGTCGGCCGTTTCCAGCGTACCGTCCTGGATGCGCGGCTGCACCACGGTCTCGAAGCGCATGCCGCGGCAGCCGGCCGGATCGTCGTACACCACCGGCTCGGCAGGCCCCTTGTAGTAATTCGGATCGACGTGGGCCGGTGCCTTGCCGCGCAGGACGATGGTACCGTCCTGCGCCTGGCCGGCGAAACGCAGCTGGCTGCTGGCGGCAATCTCGAGCGACAGCGCACGCGGGCGGTCGGCGCTGATGCGCACCACGATCACCTGGCCCGGCGCCGAAGCGAACACCTCGCGCCGGTAATTGACGCCGCCGGCGCTGAAACGGGTGGTGGCGACGCCGTCGCGGATGTCCAGGTCGCGGTAGTACGACGTCACCTGGCCGTCGCTTTGCTGGCGGATGCGCAGGTCGGCCAGCGGCAGGTAGCTTTCGCTGTAGCGGCCCTGCATCTTCTTCAGGATGCCGGCGGCGCCCGCGTAGTCGCCCGCCTTCAGGGCCGCGCGCGCCGGTGCCAGCTGGGCGTAGGCACCCGGGTTGACGTTCGGGCTGACCGGGCCGCCGCTCCACAGCGTGGCCTCGTTCAGCTGCAGCAATTCGTCGGTGGCATTCCCGAACACCATCGCGCCGAGACGGCCGTTGCCGACCGGGAGGGCTTCGGTCCAGGTCGACGCCGGTTTGTCGTAATGCAGGGTGAATTCCGAGGCGCCCTGCGCCGGCGCCGCCAGCGGCACCAGCGCGGCCGCCAGCAGCGCAACGACGGCGATCTTCATTGGCGCACGCCCTGGTACATCAGGCCGCTGTCGTTCAGGCCGAATTTGAACTTCTTGTTCATCTCGATGATCTCGGCGCCGGCCAGCAGCGCCGGGCCGTAGCCGTGCGCCGCCTTGACGCTGGTCGGGCGGAACGCATAGAAGGCCGGGTCGAAGGCCATGCCGGTGCCGACGCAGATGCCCTCGATCTGGCCGGCGTTCGTCACCTTGCTCGCCACCGCGTTCCAGGCCAGGTTGGCCATCGGACCGTACATCTGGGCGTCGACGTAGCCGCGGTTGACGGCGCGCGCGATCGCGTAGGTGTAGATCGCCGTGGCCGAGGTCTCCTGGTAAGTGTCGTTGCGGTCGATCAGCTGGTGCCAGAAG
>JAKOOD010000660.1 GCA_022701635.1 Burkholderiaceae bacterium
CTGGTACCGCTTCATGCTGGGCGACGCCGTCAGCCCGGTCGGCCGCACCCGCACCGCCCCTGCCGCGGGCGCGATGCCGGACCTGCTCAAGCTGGCGGTGGCCTCGTACCAGCATTGGGAATTCGGCAGCTATGCGGCGCACCGCCACATCGCCCAGTCGGCGCCCGACCTGGTGGCCTTCCTGGGCGACTATATCCATGATACCCGCGAATTGATGAGCATAAACATTGCAACTGCGAATGTCTTACAGTATGGACATTGACATGCAAGTATGCCCTCCGCAGTGCCAATCTCGAATTCATCAAGTACACCCCTTATCGTGAAGTCATCGAGGACCGTGACGTCAAGTGGGTCCAGGACAAACTAGCTCGTCCCATTGATAAACTCCCTCACATATTTTGGAACAGCGGCGAGTCCTGGCATGAGGCGAGTCATTGGGCGCTCACGAAAGCAACGAGCTTGGCCGGTGGAGATATCGACTGTCAAAAGCCTGATGAAGCATTTGGCCGCATACGCGTCGTGGCTAGAATCTGTAACGCTGGATTGGCGACATTTCCCGATGCGCAAACAGGGCCGCGCGATCGTTCTGTATCGAGGGGAACTGATTGGGCAGAGAGACAGAGGGGGCCTTGCGCCATCCACCGCTCGTGCCCGAATGGCCGCAGTAATTCAGTTTGACCGCCACCCCCACAGGCAGCTATCGAACAGAACCGGTCTTTAGACAGTCTACAAGGTGTGGAATTTCAGCAACAAGACAGCTAAAGACGATTTAAAGATGGCTATTCCGAATCCCTGAAAGCATTGCGTCTAATCCAATTACGCATTGCCAAGAATATTGCGAATTGATCACGGAAGTCTTGAGCCATTAAACCCTATGAATAACTTAGAAATTCTCTCATTTTCAAACATCCAAATGAACAATTTTTAAGAGCTGAGCACGCGAGCATGCCACCTTTTTAGACGCTTTCCATACGAGTCTGCTTTCGGTATGCGTACACATTTTAGATATTGAGATATGTTTTCGGGACTTATACTCAATATCGTAAATTCAATGATATAGCCGAGCAAAAAATTTTTGGGCACTTTTATTTCGCTGACAATTTTTGGCTGATCGTTCTTTCCCAAACCTTCACCAGACCGGAACTCTCCGCTCAAGTCATCAGGCTCATCTCGAAATTTAAGAAAAGTAAACGGCAGCAGCTGATTTCTGTTTTTTGATAACGTTAATAACAAATCTGATATCGAAAGACTCGCGCATTCGAGCTTTTTCTTATCGTACTCATATAAAATTTCTGGCATCGGCTCAATTAAAGACAGCTCTAGCCCTTTGACTGCTTCTGTAAGAAGCCACCTATAATCGGATGATTCAAAAAAATCTGAAAGCTCGATCGATGTTGGTAGCATCACCATGTTCCTATGTCTTTGATTACTTGTATTAAATCGTATCCAACGTGCCTGTACGGGTCAACTGCCTCGTGCTGCCAAGGGGTCAGCTTGGTTAAATTTGTTGCATTATGAACACCAGGACCACCTACGCGCTGAGGAATAGTCGTGTGGTGTAACTCTATAGACATGTCCATTGTGCTAATTGCGCCAGTGCGCCGACTCACGACCTCCACTTGGATACGTGGCGCATCGCCATTATTCATGCGAGCGATGTTTGCGGGCGAATATGGAGACGGGTTGCTTTTCGCTTCATTGATCCAGAAATTTCTGCGCTCAGTGCTCCAGCAAGCCCACCCGAGCGGATCGATCCATGTTATTGGATTCGGAGCATACCGATATAAATTAAGACCGCCAGCTATCCGGATTGGGTCTTCTGTCACGAAGTGCCCTATATCCGGATCATAGAATCTAAAATTATTGTAATGTAATCCAGTTTCCCTGTCCGCGTACTGCCCGCCGAAACGAATGTTTTGCGGAATAGCCTCGTCTTTTACACTATTCGCCTGCGGCTCTGCGACCCAGCTCTCAGCGACAGCTGCGCCCCAGGTCGAGTATTCTGCCGACCATACTTCGTTGCCGACCCGCCCATATAGTTGGGTGGGCAGGCCGTTTAAATCTGTCGAGAAATACGACGCTAATGTTATTGGGTTTTCTACCGTTCTGATATTCTTACCAGAACGCGTAGATTCTGACTTACTACTGTCGATACGGGCAAGGGGCGTGTAACTATCGGGCACGTAAAGATAAGTCGCGATATTACTGCCGCGCTGTTCTTGAACCATTCGTGGTCCGTCCCATAGGAACAATGTTTCTCCAAACTCGTCCCGCTTCTTGATGCGTCGACCGAGAGCATCATAATCGAAATTGACAATCTGCTTGACCCCGTTCCGCATTGTATGCACCTCGCGCAACCGGTGCTCGCCGTCATAGCGGAATTCTTGCTGCATATGCCTGCCGACTCGCTTTGTTTCCATCCGCCCATGGATGTCGTATTCGAAGCGTTTGTGCTCAAACACGGTGACGCGGTTGTACTTTACGTAGCCCGCAACTTGTGCAGTGTCGACCAGGTTTGCAGCAGCGTCCCAGTGGAAGAATTCACTCCCTGCAAGTGCCTGTGTGCCGGTGATTCGACCAATGGCATCGTACGCATAGCGCGTCTCGCCTCGACCTGCATGGACTTTTTTCGCGAGCTCACCGGCGCGGTCGTATTCCCATTGAATGCTCAGCACGGGTTCGGGTGTGGCATGTTTTGCCGTACTCTGCCATGTCTTGCGGCCGAGCTTGTCGTAACCGAAGCGAGTCGTGAGTCGCCCCTGCGTCCGAAGGACTTCGCGATGCAAGTCGTCGCGCTCGAAGTCAGTGATGACCTCGCCATCGATATTGATTTGGTGGAGATGGCCCGAGCCATAGTGCAGGCTGTTGATGGTCCTGCCGTCGGGTAGTGTCGTGGCGCAGCGGTTTCCAAGCTCGTCGTAGCGATGCGTCAGCGTGCCCATGTGGCCGGTCTCGGTAAGCTGTTCACCGCGCCTGTTATAGGTGAAAGACACCCTGTCTTGAACGATTCGCTTGCGGCCATCGTCCCTGAAAATCTCCGCAAGCAGCAACTGGCCAATCTGGTCGTAACGATAGAGTGTGCTGTGGCTACGCACGTGCTTGACTTGCAACCGGCCCAGCGCGTCACGCTCCATTCGCGTGTTCATGGCGTCTGCCTCGCCGGCGGCGTCGATCACCTTCACGGGCATGCCACGTGGATCGTGCTCGATTCGGCGCGCTACGCCGTCCAGGCCAACCTCTTCGACCAGGTTGTCGTTCCGGTCGTAAGCGAACCGGTAAGCTTCGCCGTTCTCGTTGACCAGCTTGACGAGACGCTGGGCAGTGTCGTACTCGAACCCGACGCTGCGGCCCATTGCATTGATGCGGCGTATCGGCAGGCCGCGGGCGTTGCGCTCGTAACGGGTAGTGTGCTCCGCAGGGTCAATGACGGTGGCTAAGCGGCCCAGGTCGTCATAACGCATTTTCTGGACGCCGCCTTCCGGATCGACGACTTCCGTCACCCGCCCCGGAGCATCGGTGCGGTAGACCGTCGCATTGCCCAGCGCATCGGTCACGCTGGCCAACTGGCTGTGCTCGTCGTAAGTGTAATGCGTCGATTTACCCGAGCAGTCCGTATACTCGACCAGTTGCGCTCGCGCGTTCCAACGCATGTGCTTGTGGCCGCCGCGCGCGTCGCGGATCGTATGCGGCAAACCGCGTTCGTCGTACGATTGCTCGTTCTCGAAGCCCTCCGGGTCCGTCACGACGACCAAGTTGCCGAGCTCGTCATAGGCGTACTGCCAGCGGTTGCCTGCCGCGTCGATCTCGGCAGTCGGCAACTCGAAGCGGTCGTGCCACTCGGTGCGTTCCACTTGGTCTAGTGCATTGAACGTCTTCTTGACCCGCCCCATCGAATCGTACTCGAGGCGCGTGGTCGCGCCCAGCGGGTCGGCCATCTCGACCAGTTGCCGGTTCGCGTCCCAACGGTAGCGCCACACGTGGCCCTCGGCGTCGATGTAGGTCGTCGGCTGGCAGTCGGCACTCCACTCCCACTGGCGCTGACGATGCAGTTGGTCCGTGACCAGCGTGCGGCGCGCCTGGACGTCGTAGCTCAGCGTGTAGGCCTCTCCGTCATCGGTCCAATGACGCACGACGCGGGCTTCGGCCGCGCGCCCCTGCCACTCGTAGTAGCATTGCAGGCCGCCAGGTACACCGTGTTCGGCCATCAGCCCTTCGTTATAGGCGAAGCGGCGCGTAGTACGGCCTGTCCGGTCAACGACTTCGGCCAGTTCGCCGTGTTCCGTGTAGCGATAGCCGATCAGCGTGCCCGTCGCCTCGTTCTCCGCCCCCTTTACCAGCACCAGGGCTGCCACGCGGCTGCGGTGTACCGGGTCGTAGACCAGGTCAAGCGTGCGGCCGCAACGGTCGTTAATGCGCTGCAGGCGCCCCTCGTCGTAACGTAGTGCGTGCCAGTTGCCGTTGCGGTCTTCAAGGCGCTGCAGCTTGAGCGTGCCCGCATAGCCCTCGGCCGGGATGCCAAAGTCTCGGTAGATCCCATCGATGCTTTCGACGACGAACTGACCGGACTTGGTGCAGATGAGGTAATAGCCTTCTGCACTGCTGAAATGGCTCTCGCCGGGATGCACCGGCGGGAATCGCATCGTGCGGCCCTGCTGATCGCAGTACAACAGGGCGTCGATCTTCCCCTGGGCGTCGCGTTCGATCGTCAGCTCGACCTCGTACGACACGCTCCAGCCAGGGCCGAAAAGCCCGTCCGGCCGGCGATCGTGGCTGCTGTAGAAGCGCGCCCACTCCAGCGGAAGAGGCCCGGGCAGTGTGATATCGGGATCTTCAGCCAGCACTTTGCCGCCCGTGATAACGTTGACCGGGTTGCCGATCGTTGTTCTGATCCGGTGGCCGACCATCGAACCAGCCATCGACGCGGCCATGTTCATTAGAAGGCAGGGCACCGCAGCCTTCAGCGCCGAGACGTTCATCCTGCCGCGTCCGCACAGCGCAAGGGCTACGCCCAGAGCCATGCCGAGCGCCCTAATCCACCATGGCCGCTCGTCCTCGATCTCGCGCACTTTAACGGTGCCACCGCCGATGAAGACGTTGTCCGACCCTTCGGCGATCGTCCCGCCGCAGGTTGTCTGGTCGCCTTTGCGCGCGGCCGGCTGGCCGTTGATGAAGACGTTATCGGAGCCTTGGGCGAGCATCGGCGGCGGCCCCGATCCATGCTTTGAGCAAGCAACGGTGTCGAGTGTGCTTGGGGCTGCTGCGCGTGCTGCCCGACGGGAGTTGATCAAGACGTCCCACGAGCCGCTGCTAATGTCCCCTTCTATCGAGGGTGGTATGAATGCATCGACCATCCTGTTTATGTGGTGGTCCACGAATCCATTCCACCCAGAGGCTTCCATCGCGACGCTAACGGCAAATCCGATCGCGAGAACAGCGCCAAGTCCCGAGCGAGCTGCGGGCCGACTTCGGCCGGCCGGTATCGAAGGCGAATCCGCTGGTGGCCACCGAATTCGTCGGCACCTCGGTGACGTCGAGCTCGCGGCCGCAGGAACGTACCGCGCAGCAGGTGGC
>JAKOOD010000693.1 GCA_022701635.1 Burkholderiaceae bacterium
CTGTACCGTGGTGCCGGCTGCGTTACCCCCGGCAGCCCGTGCCGCCGCCGCACCCAGCGTGCGCAGCGGCGCGCGCCGTGTACCCGGATTGGCGTCGTCGCCGCCTGGCGCCACCCACAGCGTGCGACCGCTGCCGGCGGCGGCCGCGGCAGTGCCGCCAGGCGCCTGGCAGGCACACGGCACACACAGCATCAGCAGGCAGGGCAGGGCGCGCACGGCGGTCCTCCGGGCGGGTGTCTCTATTTGGATAGCGGCAGCGACCTTGCGACCTTATCCGAACCCACGCTGCATGACCTTGCGCTGGCACGAGACGGCCGCCGATTCGCCATGCGAGCCGCGCATTGATCGGGCACAGGTCCGGGCCGCGGCGGCACCCGATAATGGCTCACTTATGATGACCCACATGAAAAGCCTGCTGGCCTCGCTTGCTCTTGGCCGCACCCCGGATGCCCGGTTCGACCTGTCGGCCGCAATCGGCTCGACCCTGCTGCGCCAGGTCGTCTCGAGCGGCCTGTATTTCGTGGCGCTATGGGTTACCACACGCCAGCTCGGCGCCCATGACAACGGCCTGCTGGTCACGGCCCTGCTGCTGCCGCAGAGCCTGTACGCCTTCCTCAACCTCGGCCTCGGTCCCAGCCACGTGTTCCACATGAGCAGCGGAACCGGCAGCGCGCGCGCCATGCGCCGCATGAACTGGGCGCTGGCGCTGGCGCTGTGGGCCGCGGCCGTGCTGGTACTGCTGCTGGCCAGCGGCGGCGCCATCGCCCACTACCTGCCCGGCACCGCCAAGCGCACCGCACTGTATGCCAGCCTGCTGTTCCCGATGATGCTGCTGGCTGCCTGGACCTCGGCGCTGATCCAGGGCGCGCGCGATTACGCTACCTACAACAAGACTGCGCTGACCCAGCCGCTGGTGTTCTGTGCCGGCGTGCTGCTGCTCGGGGCACTCGGCGCGGTCAGCGTGCCGGCGGTGCTGGCCTGCCATATCCTCAGCCAGGCGGCGCTGTGGCTCGTCAGCGAGTGGCGGGTACACCGCTATGCCGCACCGGCGGCATCCGGACCGGTCCCCGGCCTGAAGCCGGGGACCGCGATCGCGTTCGGCCTGCGCGCCCACCTGAGCAACGTGATCACCTTCCTGAATTACCGGGTGGCGCTGTACCTGGTGAGCTTCCTGCTCGACCCCGCCGCGGCCGGCCGCTATGCGCTGTCGATCCAGCTGGCCGAAGTGCTGTGGATGATCGCCAGCGCGGCCACGGTGGTGGTGTTCCCGGAATCGGCCGCGCACAACAGCACGCCGGCCGCCCTGCAGAAGATGGTACGCAAGATCGCGCTCTCGGTATTCAAGATCACGCTGGCCGGGGGCGTGCTGGCAGGTAGCCTGTCGATGGTCGCGATTCCTTGGGTGTTCGGCCGCGACTATGCCGGCTCGGTGCTGCCCTTTGTCATCCTCCTGCCCGGCATCATTACCTGGAGCTACATGAGCGTGGTGTCCAATTCCCTGGCCGGGATGGGCCTGCAACGGGTCAACATCCAGGGGGCGCTGCTGTCGTTCACGCTCAACGGCGGCGGCTGCCTACTGGCGATTCCGGTGTTCGGCATGCCGGGCGCGGCGCTGGCGTCGAGCGTCGCGTTCACGGTCACGGCGGTGTTCACCATCACGATGTACGGGCGCATCATGGCCGAGCGTATTGCCGCCGCCGGCATGGAGGGCGCGCGATGAAGCCGCAGCGACTCCTGATGGTGACTTCGCTCTATCCCTACGGCACCGGCGAAGCCTTCGTGGCGGCCGAGCTCGAACATCTGTCGCAGTGCTTCGGCAACATCGACCTGGTGCCGATCTTCTATGAGCCGGGCAGCGCGGCGCGGCCGGTGCGCCAGCGCGTCGACCTGGCCTATGCCGATGCGCGCTGGGGGGCCTTGCGGCTGCCGCGCGTCGCCGGCGCCCTGCTGGCAGCGCTGCTGCGCTACCGCTGGGTTGCCGACCTCGGCAGCATCCTGGCGGGACCGCGCAAGCTGGACAGTCTCAAGGAACTGGTGCGCGCGCTGTACCGGGCGCGCATGTTCGAACGCTTCCTGGCGGACCGCGATCGGGCCGGAGAGGGCGTCGACCTCATTTATTACTACTGGCTGCTGCCGGAAATCCAGGGCGCGCTGGCTTTCCGCAAGGCCGACGGCAGTCCGCTGCGTATCGTCTGCCGCGCCCATGGTGGTGACCTCTACGAATATCTGAAGCCGGGCGGGTACGCCGGGCTGCGGCGCAGCATCGTGGCCGGCATCGACACCATCTACACGATTTCCGAAGACGGCCTGCGTTACCTGAACCGGCGCTTTCCCGCTTTCGCCGCCAAGTTCCACACGGCCCGGCTCGGTGTCGCCGATCCGGGTTTCCTGAACGTGCAGCCGCCCGGTGGGCCGCTGTCGCTGGTATCCTGCTCGTTCGCCTTGCCCGGCAAGCGCCTGCACCTGATCGTCGGGGCCATCGCCCACCTGCTGGCGACGGACCCGACGCTCGAGGTGCGCTGGACCCATGTCGGCGACGGCCCGCTGCTGGATGCCGTGCGCGCCCTGGCCGCCGGCGCCTTCGCCGCCTTCGGCGCCCGCGGGCAGGCCGTGTTCAAGGGTTACCTGACGCAGCCGGCACTGATGGCGCTGTACCGCGACGACGGTTTCGATGCGATCGTCAACGTCAGCGATACCGAGGGCATCCCGGTGAGCCTGATGGAAGCCGGCGCGACCGGCATCCCGATGATCGCCACCGATGTCGGTGGCACCGCCGAGATCGTCAACGCCGCGAACGGCGTGCTGATCCATGCCGACGCCGACGTCGCCACGATCGCCGCCGCCATGCTGCGCTTCCGCGACCGTAGCGCCGCCCGTGCCCGGCGCAAGTCGGCACGTCTGCACTGGGAAACGCACTTCGACGCGGCCGCGAACTACGGACGCTTTGCGCGCACGCTGGCGGCCGGCCAGGGCCTCAGCGATCCTGCCACCTCTGATCTGCTATCGATTCCGTAATCGGCGAAACGCCTCGCCACCGGCGCCCGGCTTGGTACAATTGTGATTTCGATTACTCCGCCTGGCCCATACCGATAATGATTGACATCCAACTCCTCCGCAAAGACATCGACAACGTCGCCGCGCGCCTGGCCGCACGCAAGTTCCAGCTCGACGTCGCCGCATTCAACGCCCTCGAGGCAGAGCGCAAGGCGATCCAGACCCGCACCGAAGAACTGCAGGGCAAGCGCAACACGTTGTCCAAGCAGATCGGCATGCTCAAGGGCAAAGGCGAAGACACGACCGACGTCATGAAGCAGGTCGGCGGCCTCGGCGACGAGCTGAAGGCCAACGAAGTGGCGCTGGCCGACGTGCAGGCAAAGTTGGCGCGCTTCATGGAGTCGGTGCCGAACCTGCCGCACGAATCGGTGCCGGCCGGTACCGACGAAAGCGGCAACGTCGAAGTGCGCCGCGTCGGCACGCCGCCGCGCTTCGATTTCGACGCCAAGGACCATGTCGACATCGGCGAAAAGCTGGGCCTGGATTTCGACACCGCGACCAAGCTGACCGGCTCGCGCTTCTCGGTGATGAAGGGCGGCATGGCGCGCCTGCACCGCGCGCTGGCACAGTACATGCTGGACACCCACACCGGCCAGCACGGCTACACCGAGTGCTACACCCCGTACATGGTCAACGCCGACTCGCTGCGCGGCACCGGCCAGCTGCCGAAGTTCGAGGAAGACCTGTTCGCGGTCAAGAAGGGCGGCGCTGAAGGCGAGGGCGAGAACTTCTACCTGATCCCGACCTCGGAAGTCTCGCTGACCAATATGGTGCGCGACGAGATCGTGGCGCTCGACCAGCTGCCGATCAAGATCACCGCCCATACCCCGTGCTTCCGCTCGGAAGCCGGCAGCTACGGCCGCGACACCCGCGGCATGATCCGCCAGCACCAGTTCGACAAGGTCGAGCTCGTCCAAGTCGCGCATCCGGAGAAATCCTACGAGGCCTTGGAAGAGATGGTGGGGCAGGCCGAGACCATCCTGACAAACCTGGGCTTGCCCTACCGCGTGATGTCGCTGTGCACCGGTGACATGGGCTTCGGTGCCGCCAAGACCTACGACCTTGAGGTCTGGCTGCCGGCCCAGAACACCTACCGCGAAATCTCGTCGTTGTCGAACTGCGAAGCCTTCCAGGCCCGCCGCATGCAGGCCCGTTTCCGTAACGTCCAGGGCAAGCCGGAACTCGTGCACACCCTGAACGGCTCGGGCCTGGCTGTCGGGCGCACCTTGGTCGCGGTATTGGAAAACTACCAACAGGCCGATGGCAGCGTCGTGATCCCGGAAGTCCTGCGCCCCTACATGGGCGGCCTGGAGCGCCTGTCGGCCTGAGCGGCGCAGTTGGCAAAATAGCTCTTCCGTTTTCGTGCAGGGCTGCTATAATGCGGCCTCTCGCGACGCAAGCGACCGGTTACCAGGAGAGGTGGCAGAGTGGTCGAATGTACCTGACTCGAAATCAGGCGTACGGGTGACCGTACCGTGGGTTCGAATCCCACCCTCTCCGCCAAAACA